>JBQTJH010000243.1:0-7416 GCA_052387335.1 Panacagrimonas sp.
CTTCGCGGTGGAATCGCAGAAGCGCGCAGCGGCGGCCAAGGCCGCCAACAAATTTGGCAAGAGCATCGTTCCGGTCAAGGACGTCAACGGCATCGTGGTTCTGGATCACGACGAAACCGTGCGCGGCGACGCGTCCGTCGAATCGCTATCAGGCCTCAAGCCCAGCTTCGAGATGATGGGCCAGATGGGCTTCAACGCCACCGCGCTGCGCAAGTACACGACGGTCGAGAAGATCACCCACGTTCACCACGCGGGTAATTCGTCCGGCATCGTCGACGGCGCGGCGCTGATGCTCATCGGCAGCCTGGAGAAGGGCAAGGCGCTGGGTCTCAAGCCGCGCGCGCGCATCAAGCAGGTGGCGGTCATCGGCAGCGAGCCGACCATCATGCTCACCGGCATCGGCCCGGCGTCGAAGAAGGCGCTGGCCAAGGCGGGCATGAGCGCGAAGGACATCGACCTGTTCGAGATCAACGAGGCGTTCGCGGCGGTCGTGATGCGCGCAGCGCGTGATCTGGACATCGGCATGGACAAGATCAACGTCAACGGCGGTGCGATTGCGATGGGCCATCCGCTGGGCGCAACCGGCTGCATCATCCTGGGCACCGCGCTGGACGAGCTGGAACGCACGGGCAAGAGCACCGCGCTGGCGTCGCTGTGCGTGGGCGCCGGCATGGGCATCGCCACCATCATTGAACGCGTTTGATCAGACGACTTCACCGAGAACCGATATGAGCGCAGTCACCTTCACCGTCGACAACGACGGCATCGCCACCATCAGCCTCGACCTGCCCGGTCGGCCGATGAACGTCATCAACGAGCACCTGATGCAACCGATGGTCGAGGCCATCGAAAAGGTTGCGACCAACGCCTCGATCAAGGGCGCGATCCTCACTTCCGGCAAGAAGGATTTCATCGCCGGCGCCGACATCGATCACGTCTTCACCATCACCGATCCCAAGCTCGCCTTCGAGCTGGCGGAGGCACTCAAGGTGCAGCTACGCCGCATCGAGACCTGCGGCAAGCCCTTCGCGGCGGCCATGAACGGCACCGCGCTCGGCGGTGGTCTGGAGATTGCGCTGGCCTGCCACTACCGCGTGGCGATCGACGATCCCAAGACCAAGATCGGCCTGCCGGAAGTGAAGCTCGGCCTGCTGCCCGGCGGCGGCGGCACGCAGCGCCTGCCGCGCTTGATCGGCATCCAGGCGTCTGCGCCGCTGATGCTGGAAGGCAAGGAGCTGAGCCCGGCGGCAGCGAAGCAGGCCGGTGTCATTCATGACCTCGCCAAGGACAAGGACGAGATGCTGGCCAAGGCCAAGGCCTGGCTGCTCGCCAACCCCAAGGCGATCCAGCCCTGGGACGACAAGAAGTTCAAGTTCCCGGGCGGCGACTCGCGCCACCCCGGCACGGTGCAGATGCTGGCCATCGCGCCATCGATGACCAACGCCAAGACCCAGGGCAATTACCCGGCGGCGCGCAACATCCTGTCCTCGATCTACGAGGGCGGCATCGTCGATTTCGATACCGGCTGCCGCATCGAGTCGCGCTACTTCGCCGAGCTGGTGGTGTCGCAGGTGTCGAAGAACATGATCGGCACCTTGTGGTTCCAGTTGAACGGCATCAACAAGGGCAAGTCGCGTCCGCAGGGCATCGAGAAGCAGAAGACGCAGAAGGTTGGAATCCTGGGTGCCGGCATGATGGGCGCGGGCATCGCGTATGTATCCGCGAAGGTCGGCATGCAGGTGGTGCTGCTCGACACGACGCAAGAAGCCGCGGACAAGGGCAAGGCCTACTCGACCGGCCTGCTCGACAAGGACCTGAAGCGCGGCAAGCTCACGCCCGCGGACAAGGAGGCGTTCCTTGCGCGCATCACGGCGACCACGAAGTACGAAGACCTCGCCGGCTGCGACCTGGTGATCGAGGCGGTGTTCGAGGATCGCGGCATCAAGGCCGATGTCACGAAGAAGACCGAAGCCGTGCTCGGCGGCAACGTCGTGTTTGCTTCCAACACTTCCACCCTGCCGATCACCGGTCTGGCCAAGGCGCATAGCAACGCAGCGAACTTCATCGGCCTGCACTTCTTCTCGCCGGTGGACAAGATGCCGCTGGTGGAAATCATCATGGGCGAGAAGACCTCGCCCGCGACCCTGGCCAAGGGCTTCGACTACGTGCAGCAGATCAGGAAGACGCCGATCGTGGTCAACGATTCGCGCGGCTTCTACACCTCGCGCGTGTTCGGCACCTACATCATGGAAGGCCTCGCGCTGCTGGCCGAGGGCGTGCATCCGCGCTCCATCGAAGTCGCCGGATTGCAGGCCGGCATGCCGGTGGGACCGCTGGCGCTCAATGACGAGGTGTCGCTCTCTCTGGGCCTGCACGTGCTGGAACAGACGCGCAAGGACTTCGCCGCCGAGGGCAAGGTGCTGGAACCGCGTCCTGGCGATGCGGTGATCGAGAAGATGTGCAAGGTGCTCAACCGTCCGGGCAAGAAGGCCGGCAAGGGCTTCTATGACTATCCGGCGGAGGGCACCAAGGGCGAGAAGACCTTGTGGAAGGGCCTGGCGGAGCACTACCCGCTGGCCAAGGTGCAGCCGGACCAGAAGGAGCTGATCGACCGCATGATGTTCGTGCAGGCGCTGGATGCGGCGCGCTGCTTCGAGGAGCGAGTGGTCACGACCGTTGCCGATACGAACATCGGCTCGATCTTCGGCTGGGGCTTTGCGCCGCATCAGGGTGGCGCGCTGCAGTACATCAACGCCTACGGCCCGACCAAGTTCGTCGCCCGCGCCGAGCAGCTCGCCGTCAAGTACGGCGCGCGCTTTGCGCCGCCGAAGTCGCTGGTGGAGATGGCCAAGGCCGGCAAGACCTACGCGGACTGATTCGCCGAGAGCGAAGCTCGAAATCCGCGGCGTTCGCGCCGCGGATTTTTATGCCTCCGCCGAGTGCCGTGGAGCATTCTCCGTTCAAGTGCAAACATCGAATAAATGGATCCGTCATTCCCGCGAAAGCGGGAATCCATCTCGCACGCGAACCGAGCCGCCGCTCGAATGTGATGGATGGATTCCCGCTTTCGCGGGAATGACGAGATCTAAAGTGTCTGCACTTAACCGGAACGTGCTCAGCGCCGCGGCGTCCGCTGCCCGGACCGCGCCACGCGGTGCTGGCCCGGGCTGTAGCCTGCGCGTGAGCGGACCGCGCGCCCGAAATTCGAACGATCCGCGTAGCCCAGCGAATACGCGACCTCGCTGACGCTCATCGCGCCGGCTTCCAGCCGCGCCACCGCCAGCTCCTGCTCGATCTTTCCCGCCAGCTCGCGGAACGTGGTGCCCTCGCGCGCCAGATACCGGCGCAGGGTGCGGCTGGTCATGTTGAGCGTGGCGGCCAGTTGTTCGAGCGTCGGCAGTTCGTCCGCCACCTCGCGCAGCGTCATGGCGATCCAGTCGGAAAAACGCCGGTCGTTGGCAACCTGTTTCACCATCGCGCGGCAGCGTGCCTCGGCCATGCGTCGGGCGTTGCTGTCGGCCATCGCCAGGCGCAGCGCACGCGGGTCTTCGAGAATGCGCAGCTTGATGCCGGGCGTGACATCGGCGGCAAAGCGCACCTCCACGTTCTTGAGTTCACGCTGGTAGCGACGTGCATGCGGCGGCTCGGGAATCGACAGCTCCAGCCGGCAGGCCGGGCGATGCGGCGCGGTGAGGTCCATGACCTCGCGATGCGCCGCCGTGCCGATGGTCTCGATGTGAAAGGCCAGCGCCAGGTGCCCCATCGCGACCGTTGGCGTGAACGCCATCTCGCCGTAATCCGGGCCGCTGGTGTAGCGCATGCGGAAGCTCGGCATGACGAGGCGGAAATACTGTGCCTCGAAACGCAGCGCCTGATCCAGGGTTTCGCTGTTGAGCATGCCGAAGCCGACAAAGCTGTGCGAGGTGGCGCTGAGCAGCTTGCCGAGTTCGTAGCCGATGTCGCTGCGTCGCGCCGCCGCGTACACGCCCTCGACCAGCCGGTCGAACTGCGAGACGCGGATCATCGCCTCCGGGTCGGTGAGCAAGGTCGGCGACAGCCGCAGCTTGCGCAGCAGCGCCGCGAAGTCGATGCCATCACCCGCCAGCACCTCGGCAAGCCGCGCGTAGTAGCGCGTGGGGACCAGCAGAGTCGAGGATTGCATCGGACACCTCCCGCAGCCTGTCCGGATTTCACCACACTCTGTCCGATATTGACCATCCTGCGTCGCGTCTCAGGCAGATGCTGTCTTCACCCCTGGAGAGGAAACGGAGAATCTGCGATGAATGCAACGACGGTGGAAGCAGCGCAAGGCACTTGGATAGACGGCAAGCGCTGGGCCTGGTTAATGAGCCCGGCATTTCCGGTGGTCAGTGTGGTGGCCTTTTCGATCTTCATGGCCGGAGGACATGGCGCCTGGCTGTTCTCACTGCCCATCGTGCTGTACGTGATTGCGCCGCTGGCTGACTGGTTGATCGGCGAGGACCGAGTCAACGCGCCCGAGTCGGCGGTGAAGGCGCTCGACGCCGATCGCTATTACCTGCGCATCGTGTTCGCGTACATCCCGCCGCAGTACGTGGTGACGGTGATGGGCGCGTGGATCGCCACCCAGATGCCGCTGGCCTGGTGGGAGATGCTCGGCGTGATTCTGGGCACCGGCGTGGCCAACGGCATTGCCATCAACACCGCGCACGAACTCGGGCACAAGACCAGCAACCTGGAACGCTGGCTGGCCAAGATCACCCTGGCCCCGGTCGGCTACGGGCACTTCTTCATCGAGCACAATAAGGGCCATCACAAGAACGTGGCCACGCCGGAGGACCCGGCCAGCTCGCGCATGGGCGAGACCTTCTGGCAATTCCTGCCGCGTACCGTGATCGGCACGTTCCGCTCGGCCTGGAACATCGAGAAGAATCGGCTGGAACGCAGCGGCAAGTCGGTGTGGTCGATGGAGAACGAGAACCTGCAGTCCTGGGCGATGACCGTACTGCTGTTCGGTGCCCTGACCGCGTGGCTCGGCGCTTGGGCGCTGCCCTTCCTGATTGTGCAGGCCGCCTACGGCTACACGATTCTGGAAGTGGTGAATTACCTGGAGCACTACGGCCTGCTGCGCCAGAAGCTCGCCGACGGCCGCTACGAGCGCTGCCAGCCGCGCCACTCGTGGAACAGCAATCACGTCGTCACCAACCTGTTCCTGTATCAGTTGCAGCGGCACTCCGATCACCATGCCAACCCGACGCGCCGCTACCAGGGCCTGCGTCACTTCGAGGAGAGCCCGCAGCTGCCGTCCGGCTACGGCGCGATGATTCTCGTCGCCTACATCCCCTGGCTGTGGTTCCGCATGATGGATCCGAAGGTCGTGGCGCATCACGGTGGCGATCTGTCCAAGGCGCACCTGCACGGCCCGAAGCGCGAGGCGCTGCTGAAGAAGTGGTCGTCACCCGCCGTGTTGGCCCGCAACGAATCCCAGGCCACGACCTCGACCACGCGAAACAGCTCGCAGCCGCTCGATGACACCGCAGCGCGGCACCAGTGCCCGAATTGCTCCTACATCTACGACGAGTCGGTCGGCTGCGCGCACGAGGGTTATGCCGCCGGCACGCCGTGGGCTGCCCTGCCGGCCACGTGGCAGTGCCCGCAATGCGCGGTGCGCGAGAAGCCGGACTTCGAGGCACTCGCGAGCTAGGTCGTCACGGCAGCGAAACAGCGGCGCGCTCGCAGGAGCGCGCCGCTTTTTTGTAGCGATGCCACTGCCTGGATGACGGGATTGGGTCAAATCTCCCAAGGGAGATTTCCCACCACTGCCACCGCGAATCGCACGCGCCTCGTCATGCTGCGCGCATCGAAACCGGAGTCACCGATACGAACCCTCAAGCAGTTTCTCGACGCCTACGCCCTCAGTCACCAGAACCCGCTGAACCAGATCATCCACGTCATTTGCGTGCCGGCGATCTTCTTTGCCACGCTCGGCCTGCTGTGGCTGGTGCCGATTGGCCGCGCAATTCCCGGCGCGCCCGCCGACCTGGCGCACTGGATCAATGCCGCGACCGTGCTCATGCCCATCGCCGGTCTGTTCTACGGCCACCACGTCGAAGGCGCGAAGCCTTCGTTTGCCGACGACATCCTGTTCCTGCTGATCGGGCCGCTATTTGCGCAACACAAGCTGCATCGCCTGACCAGGACCGCGGCGCTGTGGCCACAAGCCGGCTCCGGACGCTGAACTCGCCTGCGCCCAAGGGCGGCAAGCACTGGGCGAGGCGGTTTCAGCACAGGGATCGGGCCGTCTCGGAACAGCGTTCCCCCCGCGTTGCGGGAATGATCGGGCATCAGCCCTCGGGCCTGCCCCGGCGCGAGCGGCGATCATCCGCGATTCGAGGAGAACAGCACGGGCCACAACGACAACGTCAAACTCGACATCCCCGCCACCCACGTCGTCCACGGCGGCACGCAGGGCCTGCCAAAGGACAAGTGGGTGTCGTTCGAGTGGGAAGAACTCAGCATCGGCCAATGCGCTCACGGCGAGATCGCCGTGATCCGCGAATTCGGCACCTCCGGGCACCCTGATGGCCGGCTTCTGGCGCACGCATGCCAATGCGCCCGGCGCGCGCAAGGACGGCACGCACACCGTGGTCTATTCCTCGCCGCTGGGCGACGAGACCGCCTGCGTGCTCGAAGGCACCGCCACGCTCACCGTCAAGAAGACCGGTCAGAAATACCGCATCGCCCCCGGCTCCATTGTCAGCAGCCCGAAGAATCTGGAAGCGACCTGGGCCCTTGCCCGAGCGCCAGACGCCCGAGCGCCTGGAAGGCGAGGTCGACGTGATCGAGACCTTGAGCGGCAAGCGCCATTCGTTCCGCACTGGCGATGTGATCGGCCTGTCCTCCGGCATGCACGTGACCTGGATCGGCAAGGGCCCGTTCGTGAAGAAGCTGTGGGTCATCACCAAGGATCAGCTGGCGGCGTGAGTCGCGGCACGCGATAAAACCAGGCCCGCCCGGACGCAAGACCGGGCGGGCTTTTGCTTTAGAGATACTCACCGCAAGATGGCGGACCGTCACCCGCCCCGTCTTCGCTCGGGCCAGCTTGGCGAGGGTGTCGATCAGCTTGTTGTACAGGCCCGCGAGCATCGGCTTGACCTCCGCCTCCGGCGCGCCCTTGGCGATCCAGTTGCTGCCCCAGCGCACGGTGCATGCACTGTTGGCCGCGTCGTGCAGCTCGACCACAGCGTGGTAGCTCTCCGCCGGCAGTACCGGGTTCAGGGTCAGGGTGTAGGACATCAAACGACCGTCGAACTAGTGTGGTGTCCCACTGATTTGTGATGTAAGTCGTTCGATTTTTGCCAGGATCGATTCTGCCGTTGCGGTCCAGACGAAGGGCGAGCAGTTCTTGTTGTAGTGAGTGACGAAGTGATCGATCTT
>JBQTJH010000244.1:0-15140 GCA_052387335.1 Panacagrimonas sp.
TGCGCATCGCTGCGTTAGTCGCTCCTCATGTACTTCAAGTACACCTCGTCGCTCCTTCCTTGCGCTGCGCAAAAGCGACCTCCGCCGCAGCGATCATTCATATGTCAACAGACCCTAGTGCCGATGCAGGATGATCTGCTCGCCGGAGGCGAACTTGAAGATCACGTCCGCGATCTTGGCCGGCTCGTCCACGCCGAGAACCCAGTAGTGCAGATGATCGATGCCGGGCAGTGCCTGCCAGCGGATGTTGCGGTCATCGAAGCCGAGCGTGGTCATGTCAGGTTCCGGCGTGAGCGTCGCCAGAGGTTGAGCGGCGTAGCCGACCCGGTCAATGCGGTACATCCCTTTACGACGCGGCCCTGTAGGCGAAGGCTTGCGGGCGCGCGAGCGCGGCGTGATCCGCACGATCCAGCACGAGCTGCGCCGATTCGGCGATCGCCAGTTGCAGCACCGCGGTGGCGACGAAGCCCGTGTCTTGCGTGACCGCATCCACGATCTCGCCCACCGCCTGCCCGTCGCCCTGCGCATCGCGGATCGCGGTTCCCGGTGCGGGGGGCGGACCGTCGCCGCGCACGAGGAACATGCGCTTCTTGAGATTGCCGAGATAGTGCAGGCGCGCCACCACTTCCTGTCCGGTGTAGCAGCCCTTGTCGAAGCTGATGCCGCCGATCAGATCCAGATTGGCCATCTGCGCGACCCAGCGATCCTGGGTCTCGGGATAGATCACCGGCACCCCGGCCTGAATCAGGGCCAGACGGTCGTGTGCGGCCACGGACGGGTCGCTCGGTTGATGCGCGGGTGCTTCGATCAAAACCTTGGCGCGCAACACAAACATCCGCAGCCGACGCGCCACGGTGTCGACCAGCGCAGGCGGCATCCATAGTTCGATGGCGTGCTCGGTGCGATGCATTTGCATCACCGCCAGCATGCGGCCCTTGGGGCTGTTGTAGGTGGCCCAGCGCGCTTGTCCGGGCCTCAGTCTGCGCAGATCGGCACTCAGCTGACCCTGGAGAAAACTTTCGGAATCTTCGCCGGAGACGTTCAAGCGCGACCAGGAATGAAGCCGCAAGGCCCGTACGGTCGAGGTTTCGTCCGACTGCGACGCGGCGCCTGCATGGGTGTGAGAGTTGGACATTCGTTGCAGGGGCAGCGATGGGTTTGCGAAAATACCAAGGTTCTCAAGACCGATTGTGCCTTGCCCGGCCATGACTGATCGCCTAGACCCCGTGGTACGCAGATTTGCACCCCAGTCTGCAGACGCGATTTCCCTCAGCGAATTTCTGTCCAGCCAAGCAGTGCAAGCGGAAAAACCCCAACCGGCAAAGCCGCAGGTGACGGGTGTGGTCCCCGAGATCGGCGGGCGCAAAGACGGCCTGGAGCCGACGCGCTACGGCGATTGGGAAAAGAACGGACGCTGTATCGATTTTTAGGTCGACAGACCCCAACCCACACGTTTGCGGCCGCGGGAGTGGCGATCGCAGACCCTGAAGGCAAACCCATGACCACACCAAAATCGCCGGCTTCGAGCCGGCCGCTGTCGCCCTTCATGATTGGGCCGTATTACAAGCCGCAGCTGACCTCGATGCTGTCGATCACGCATCGCGCCACCGGCATGGGTTTGTCGGCCGGCACACTGCTGCTGGCAGGCTGGCTCGTGGCCCTGGCCAGCGGGCCGCAGGCTTTTGAAGCCTACGCCGCGCACATCGGCGCCTGGTACGGGCAGATCGTGCTGCTCGGGTTTTCCTGGGCCTTGCTCTACCACCTGTGTAACGGCATCCGCCATCTGTTCTGGGACATCGGCAAGGGCTTGGATGTGCCGACGGCCTACAAGACCGGCTACGCCGTGGTCATCGTGTCCGGGCTCCTGACCGCTGCGGTCTGGGCTCTGGCCTACCTGAATTGAGGAGCGCGACATGAGCCTACGTTCTCCCCTGGGCAAGGCCCGCGGTCTGGGTTCTGCCAAAGACGGCACGCATCACTTCTGGGTGCAGCGCGTGTCCGCCGTTGCGCTGATTCCGCTGAGTCTGTGGTTTGTGTTCAGCGTGGCGCAGCTGTCCAGCCTCAGCTACGACCAGGTGCAGTGGTGGGTGAGTTACCCCGCCGTCGCCGTGACCCTGGTGCTGTTCATCGCGAGCGCGCTGTATCACTCGATGCTGGGCGTGCAGGTGGTGATCGAGGACTACGTCGGTCGCGAGGGCATGAAGATCGCCGCGCTGCTGCTGTCCAAGTTTTTCCATTTCGCCGTCGCTGCCGCGAGCATCTTCGCGGTCCTGAAGATCGCGTTGAGCTGAGCCGAACACCATGTCCGCTTACGAAATTGTTCACCACGAATACGACGTGGTTGTAGTGGGTGCGGGTGGCGCCGGTCTGCGTGCCACGCTCGGTCTGGCCGAATCCGGCCTCAAGACCGCCAACATCACCAAGGTCTTCCCGACGCGTTCGCACACGGTGGCGGCGCAGGGCGGCATTTCTGCCGCGCTGGCCAACATGGGCAAGGACGACTGGCGCTGGCACTTCTACGACACGGTCAAGGGTTCCGACTGGCTCGGCGACCAGGACGCCATTCAATACATGACGCGCGAGGCCATCCCCGCGATCATCGAGCTGGAACACTACGGCCTGCCGTTCTCGCGCACGCCGGAAGGCAAGATCTACCAGCGTCCCTTCGGCGGCATGACCACCGAATACGGTTCCGGCCCGCCGGCCCAGCGCACCTGCGCGGCGGCCGATCGTACCGGTCACGCCATGTTGCACACGCTGTATCAGCAGAGCCTGAAGTGCAAGGCGCAGTTCTTTGTTGAATTCTTTGCGCTGGATTTGCTGATGGACGACGACGGCGTCTGCCGCGGCGTCATGGCCTGGGATCTGTCCACCGGCCAGCTGCATCGCTTCCGCGCGCAGAACGTGATCCTGGCCACCGGCGGTTATGGCCGCGCCTACTTCTCTGCAACCTCCGCCCACACCTGCACCGGCGACGGCAACGCCATGGTGCTGCGTGCCGGCCTGCCGCTGCAGGACATGGAATTCGTGCAGTTCCACCCCACCGGCATCTACGGTTCGGGTTGTTTGATCACCGAGGGCGCGCGTGGTGAGGGCGGGTATCTCACCAACAAGAACGGCGAGCGCTTCATGGAGCGCTATGCGCCGAGCGTGAAGGACCTGGCGCCGCGTGACATGGTGAGCCGCTCGATGGCGACCGAGATTCGCGAAGGCCGTGGTGTGGGCACGGAAGGCGATCACATTCATCTGCATCTCGAACACTTGGGACCGGAGGTGCTGCACGCGCGCCTGCCCGGCATCTCGGAGAGCGCCAAGATCTTCGCCGGCGTCGACGTCACCAAGGAACCGATCCCGGTGGTGCCGACGGTGCACTACAACATGGGCGGCATCCCGACCCTGTTCACCGGCGAAGTCGTCACGCTCAAGAACGGTCAGCCCGATACGGTCGTTCCCGGTTTGATGGCGGTGGGTGAGGCGGCGTGCGTGTCGGTGCATGGCGCCAATCGCCTGGGTTCGAATTCGCTGCTCGACCTGGTGGTGTTCGGTCGCGCCGCCGCGATCCAGACCGCCAAGCTGGTCAAGGCCGGCGGTTCGCACAAGAAAATTTCGAACGCTTCGGAAGAAATGTGCCTGACGCGCCTGGACAAGCTGCGCAATTCCAAGGGCAAGACGCCGACCGCGGCGCTGCGCCTGGACATGCAGAAGACCATGCAGAAGCACTGCGCGGTGTTCCGCGACGGTCCGCTGATGCAGGACGGCATCACCCAGCTCAACAAGATCGTGGACGGCTTTGCCAACGATGTCGCCGTGGGTGATCGCTCCCTGATCTGGAACAGTGATCTGGTCGAGACCCTGGAACTGGACAACCTGCTCGGCCAGTCCCTGGTCACCATCGTCTGTGCCGAGAACCGCAAGGAATCTCGCGGTGCGCACGCGCGTGATGACATCAAGGATCGCGACGACGCCAACTGGATGAAACACACCCTGGCGTGGCGCGAATCCGACACCGGCGTGAAGATCGACTACCGCCCCGTACACATGAACACGCTCGATGAAGACGTGGACATGATTCCGCCCAAGAAGCGCGTGTATTGATTCGTCGTTCGTAGGGCGGGCCGTGCCCGCCTCACCATTGGATCAAGGAACGGCGGCCACGGGTCGCCCTACCCAAGGAAGCAATTCATGGCTCAGTTCACCCTCCCCAAGAATTCCACCATCAGCAAGTCGGCCGGCAAGCATTTTCCGGCGCCGGCCAGCGCCAAGAACGTGCAGACGTTCAAGGTCTACCGCTACGACCCAGACACGGGCGCAAACCCGCGCGTCGATTCCTACGACGTCGACATGGACGCCTGCGGTCCGATGGTTCTGGACGCGCTGATCAAGATCAAGAACGAGATCGATCCCACGCTCACGTTCCGCCGCTCCTGCCGCGAAGGCATCTGCGGGTCCTGCGCGATGAACATCGACGGCACCAACACGCTCGCGTGCATCAAGGGCTGTGACGAGGTCAAGGGCGCGGTTTCGATCTACCCGCTGCCGCACATGCCGGTGGTCAAGGACCTGGTGCCGGACATGACGCATTTTTATGCGCAGCTGGCCAGCGTCGAACCCTGGCTCAAGACCGACAGCCCGGCGCCGACGCGCGAGCGCCTGCAGAGCGAGGAAGACCGCGCCAAGCTCGACGGCCTGTACGAGTGCATCCTCTGCGCCTGCTGCTCCACCAGCTGCCCGAGCTACTGGTGGAACGGTGATCGCTATCTCGGCCCTGCCGTGCTGCTGCAGTCCTACCGCTATCTGGTGGATTCGCGCGACGAGGCCACCGGCGAGCGTCTGGATCAGCTGGAAGATCCGTTCAAGCTCTATCGCTGCCACACGATCATGAATTGCGCCAAGACCTGCCCCAAGGGTCTGAACCCGGCCAAGGCGATTGCGGAGACCAAGAAGATGCTGGTCGAGCGTCGGATCTGATCGAGCATCGATGAGGTAGAGACGGCCCCGGATTCCGGGGCCGTCTCGTTTGGGCGGCTGCTGGCGTCCACATATGATTTGGAAACGGCACGAAGCGGCCGCGGGTCAGAGGAGACGGGTAGCGCGGATGCAAGACGAAGGTCGTGATCGTCACCGGCAGTTCCACCGGCATCGGCGTCGCCTGCGTGCGGCGACTGGTCCAGGAGGGCGCTCGCGGCGTGGCGACCGACATCGTCGCCGACAAGGGCGCGGCGCTGATCGATGAGCTGCGCGCCACGGGCGCTTCCCTTGTATTTCTTGCTGGAGATGCATCGAGCGCGGAGCACGTCGCTGCGCTGGTGCAGTTGGCGCTCGATCAATTCGGTCGCATCGACGGCTGCATCCTCTCGGCCGGCATCGCGCCCAACGATGATTTACTGAGCCTGCCGCTGGAGCGCTTCGAGCGGGTGCTGTCGGTCAACCTGACCGGTCCTTTCCTGCTGGGACAGGCGGTGGCGCGAGAGATGATCAAGACCGGCGGCGGCGCCATCGTTAACGTCACTTCCACCAGCGCGCGTCTTGGCGGGCCGCAGCAGGCGGCGTACTGCGCGAGCAAGGCTGGCCTCGATGGTCTGACGCGTGCGATGGCCGTTGCGTTGGCGCCACAGCAGATTCGGGTCAACGCGCTGGCGCCGGGACCAACCAAGACCGCACTGGCCGAGGCGGTATGGGAGCGTGACGAGATCATCCTGCCGATCATTTCCCGCGCGCCGCTCGGTCGATTCTCCGATCCTTCTGAGCAGGCCTCGGTCGCGGTGTTCCTGCTGTCCGACGACGCCAGCTTCATGACCGGCGAAACCGTGTACGTCGACGGTGGTCGCACCGCGCTGAACTACACCATCCCGGTGCAGCCGGGACAGCGATAGACCCTTAATTCAGAGCGCGCACGCGTGGCCAGGCCAGCCACATCATCAGCAGCGCCGGGATGATCACGAGCACCACGTCGAGCAGGAACAGCGACAGCGCGGCGCGCCCGGCAAGCAGATCCCAGACATGCAGGAAGGAGTGGGCGACCTGCAGCACCGCCACCGTGATGGCAGCGGCGGCGCCGCGCAGGGGATCACGTGCGAACCACACCAGCGCCCAACTGGAAATCAGGTAGGCCAGGCCGATGTCGCGCACGAAATGCGGATTGAACGGGCCTGTGGGCGGCACGCTGGGAACGCTCTGATACCAGGTCTCGGGCAGCAGCAGCATGGCCAGACCGTTGAGGCCCAGAATGAGGGCGAGTGTCCAGGTCAGATTTTTTCGCATGGCAACTCCGACAATGGGATGGATGCAGTGACCACGGGCTTCGCCGACAATCCTCGCATGGACGACGAACGACGCGTGCGCTGGCTGCTCCGGCGCGGCATGAAGGAACTGGACATCATGGTCATGCGCTATCACGCCGGCCGCTACGCCGAGGCGCCATCGGTCGAGCGCGACAGCTTTGTGCGTCTGCTCGAGTCGGTGGAGGATCCGGACATCTGGTCCTGGGCCATGGGGTATTCGGATACGCCGGCCGAATATCTGCCCGTGATCGAACAACTGCGCATCTATCGCTGAACCATGACGCTCTCGCTTGATCTGCAATTGCGTGCGTCTGCGCGCGCGCATCATCTGCTGTTCTGGTTGCACAGCCTGCCGCTGGTGTTGCTGCCTCTGGCGATGGCGTCCGGCCCGTGGATGCTCGCGCTGGCCTTCGGGATCGGCGCGTCCTGGCTGTGGCTGCGACGGCATCCCGCGTTTGGCTACGGACCCAAGGCGCTGACGCGGCTGCGCGCGGAGCCTGAAGGTGGATGGCTGCTGGTGCGGCGCAATGGTCAGCGCATCGAAGCGCAGTTGAGTCCCGACAGCTATGTACAGGCCAATCTCATGATCCTGAGGTTCCGCGATCTTGCAGGCGCGCGGTACACCCGCATCATTTTGGGAGATGAATCCACCGATGAGGGATTACGCCGTCTGCGCGTAAGGCTGGCGGCGGGCCCTGACAAGACGGAGCCGGCGACATGAAAACCCTGATCCTTGCCTTGGCCGCGCTGCTCAGCGCCTGTGCCGCGCTGGGCCCGACACGTGAACCCATTCCCCTGGTGCCGGCCGTGGACCTGCCGCGCTTCATGGGCGACTGGTACGTGATCGGCTTCATTCCCATTTTTCTGGAGAAGGATGCGCACAACGGCATCGAGACCTATGCGCTCAACCCTGACGGCAGCATCGCCACCACGTATCGCTATCGCGAAGGCGCGTTCGACGGTCCGCTCAAGACCAATACGCCCAAGGGCTTCGTGGTGGAAGGCACGAACAATGCGCTGTGGGGCATGCAGTTCCTGTGGCCGTTCAAGGGCGAGTTCCGCATTGCACACCTGGAGCCGGACTACTCGGTCAGCATCATCGCGCGCAACGCGCGTGACTACGTTTGGCTGCTGGCGCGTACGCCCGAGATAAATGATGCGGACTTCGCGCGGTACACCCGGCTGATCGCCGACATGGGCTACGACATCAGCGCGTTTCGCCGTCAACCGCAGCGCTGGCCGGAAGCCGAGCCGCGACCGACGCTGACATCCTGAGCCTGGGCGTGCAACTCGAGCTGGCGTATCAGCCGCCGCTGGCCTGGGATGCACTGCTGGAATTTCTGGTCGGTCGTGGCGCCGCCGGTGTCGAGTGTGCGCAGGGACGGCGTTACCTTCGCACCGTGGTCATTGAAGGCCATCGCGGTTGGTTTGCAGCCGAACCGAGCGCGGATCGCGATGCGCTGACACTGAACGTTTCAGCCAGCCTGGAGCCGGTACTGCCCGCGCTGGTGCCGCGCATCCGCAGTCTGTTTGATCTGGACGCCGATCCGCAGCGCATTGATTTCGATCTGGCGCAGGACGCTCGTCTGGCGCCGCTGATCGCGCGCCGACCGGGCCTGCGCGTGCCCGGCGCACTCAACGGCTTTGAACTCGCCTTGCGCGCCGTGCTCGGCCAGCAGGTCACGGTGAAGGCCGCGACCACGCTGTTCGGACGCTTCGCCAATGCCTTCGGCGAAACCGCGCAAACGCCGCATGCCGAATTGCGCTGGTATCCGCCGCAGGCCGCGCGGGTGGCGGCGGCCAGTGTGCAAACGCTGATCGATCTGGGCCTCACGCAGCGTCGTGCGCAAACCATTTCCAGTCTGGCGCAAGCCTTGTCGGAGTCTCGGTTCGAGCTCGACGCCGGGGCCGCGCTGGAGGCGAACCTGATGCGCTTCCAGGCGATTCCCGGGATCGGTCCCTGGACCGGGCAGTACGTGGCGATGCGCGCGCTGCGCGATGCGGATGCATTTCCGGCTTCTGACCTGGCCTTGATGAAAGTGCTGCAGGTGACGCGTCCGGCGCAGGCCCTGGCCGCTGCCGAGTCCTGGCGCCCCTGGCGCGCGTATGCCGCCTTGCATCTGTGGCAGAGCATGAAGGCCGGGGGCTGAGATGCGCGTCATCGCACTGCGCCATGCCCGCGTGGATAGCCCCATTGGGTCCTTGACGCTCTGTGGCAATGAGGCGGGTCTGAGTGGCTTGTACATGGACCTGCACAAGAATGGGCCGGATGTTGCGGACCTGGGTCCTCGCGACGACGCCGCGTTCACGTCAGTGCGTGAACAGCTCGCCGCCTATTTTGCGGGCGAGCTGCAACGCTTCGACCTGCAACTTGCAGCCGTGGGTACCGAGTTCCAGAAAAAAGTGTGGACGGCGCTAGGCCAGATTCCCTGCGGTGAAACCATCAGCTACGGCGAGCTTGCGCAACGCATCGGCCAGCCCGGCGCAGCACGCGCAGTGGGTCTGGCCAATGGCCAGAATCCGATTTCCATCATCGTGCCCTGCCATCGCGTCATTGGCGCCAACGGCACGCTTACGGGTTACGGCGGAGGTATCGAGCGCAAGCGCTGGTTGCTGGCGCACGAGGCGCGGCAGCGCCTTCTTTTGTAGGAGCGGCGCAGCCGCGACCCGCGCCGCATCAAGGGTGTCGTACGCGCTGCGCGCAGCCGCGACCGCGCCGCTGCTACGACGACGGCGCGCGTCCGGCAAGAATCGTCGGCTCGGCGCGACCCAGCGTCGTTTGAAAGTCCACCGTGTAATGCAGGCCGCGGCTTTCCTTGCGTTCCAGCGCGGAGCGCACGATCAGTTCGGCGCAGACCACCAGGTTTCTGAGTTCGATCAGGTGATGGCTGACGCGATAGTTGCCGTAGTAATCCTGAATTTCGCGCTGCAGGAGCTCCACCCGATTGAGAGCGCGCTTGAGGCGCTTGGTGGTGCGCACGATGCCGACGTAGTCCCACATGAAGGTGCGCAGTTCAAGCCAGTTGTGGCTGACCACCACGTCTTCGTCGGAATCGCGCACGCGTGAGGCGTCCCAGGGCTTGAGGGCAGGCGAGACCGGGAGCGTCGCGAGCCGATCCAGAATGTCATCCGCCGCAGCCGTGGCAAATACCAGGCATTCGAGCAGGGAGTTCGAGGCCAGTCGGTTGGCACCGTGCAGGCCGGTGCAGGCGACCTCGCCGATGGCGTAGAGATTGTCGATGTCGGTGCGCGCGGAAAAATCCGTGATCACGCCGCCGCAGGTGAAGTGCGCCGAGGGCACCACCGGGATCGGCTCTTTGGTGATGTTGAGCCCCAGCTCCAGGCAATGCGCGTAGATGCCGGGGAAGTGGCTCTTGATGAAATCGCTGGGCAGGTGGGTGACGTCGAGCAGCACATGACGCAGGCCCAGCCGCTTCATTTCGTGGTCGATGGCGCGCGCGACGATATCGCGCGGCGCCAGCTCTGCACGCGCGTCGAAGCGCAGCATGAAGCGTTCGCCGGGTGAACCGTTTTCGGACGGCAGCCGTAGATACCCCCCTTCGCCGCGCAGCGCCTCGGTGATCAGGAAGTTGCGCGAGTCCTTGTGGTACAGGCAGGTCGGGTGGAACTGCATGAATTCCATGTTCGCGACGCGGCAACCGGCGCGCCAGGCCATGGCGATGCCGTCGCCCGAGGCGCCATACGGATTCGACGAATACAGATAGACCTGATTGGCGCCGCCGGTGCACAGCGCGACCACCTTGGCTGGAAGCGCTTCGACCACCTTGCTGGCGCGGTCGTAGAGATAGACGCCCTGCACCTGCTGGCGCTGCGTATCGACGATCAGATCAACCGCCACCGCACGTTCACGGATCCGGATATTCGGGTGATTCGCCGCCAGGGTCGCCAGGGTGGTTTCCACTGCGCGACCGGTGGAGTCGGCCGCGTGCACCACACGCCGGTGGCTGTGGCCGCCCTCGCGGGTCAGGTGCAGGCGCGAACCGGCGGGGTTGTCGTCATCCAGGGTGAAGGCCACGCCTTGATCCACCAGCCAGCGGATGGCGGCGGGGCCGCGCTCCACGGTGAAGCGCACGGCGGCCTCGTCGCACAGGCCGCCACCGGCGGTCAGGGTGTCCTGCACATGGGCTTCCAGCGTGTCGCCCTCGTCCAGCACCGCGGAAATCCCGCCCTGGGCCCACAAGGTGGAACCGGATTCCAGGCGGGTCTTGGACACCACGGTCACGCTGCGACCGGCCTGGGCCAGACGCAGGGCCAGGGTCAGGCCGGCGGCGCCGCTGCCCAGAATCAATACATCGGAGGTCATGCCCGCAGGCCCTGCTTGATAGACTTGCCGCAATTATGAACGCGGAACGAGGGAGAGGCGGGTTGTCACAACCGTTCCGCACACGTCGATTTCCATGAGCGAAGAACAGCCGGGCGTGGACGAGCAGCTCGTCGAACGCGCGCAGCAGGGTGACCGGCGCGCGTTCGAACTGCTGGTCCGCAAGTATCAGTACAAGATCGTGCAGCTGGTCAGCCGCCTGGTGGGCGACGCCGACTCGCAGGACGTTGCCCAGGAAACCTTCATCAAGGCCTGGCGCGCGCTGAGCGGCTTCAAGGGTGACAGCGCGTTCTACACCTGGCTGTATCGCATCGGCATCAACACGGCCAAGAATCATCTGGTGGCGCGGCGCCGGCGCCCGTCCAACCAGGACATCGATGTGGACGACGCCGAGCAGTTCGGCCACACCGAGCAGATGAGCGATATCGACACGCCCGAGGCCTTGCTGCTGTCGGACGAAATCAAGCGCAAGGTCGGTGAGACCATCGCCAAGCTGCCGCCCGACCTGCGGCAGGCCATTACCCTGCGCGAACTCGAGGGTCTGTCCTACGAGGAGATCGCCGAGGCCATGGACTGCCCCATCGGCACGGTGCGTTCACGCATCTTCCGCGCGCGCGAGGCCATCGACGCCGTGCTCAAGCCGCTGATGGAATGACCGTGTATCGCGCCTTTCATCGTGTGCCTGGAACTTTCGCATTAAGCTGCGGTTTAGCTTGTGTCTGTGGTCGCGCGCAGTACCCAACGAGTATGGCTACTTAACGGTGTCAGCAATGGTCAAGGATTCCCTATCTGCTCTTCTGGATGGCGAATGTTCTGCAAAGGAACTCGATCAGCTGTTGGACGAGCTGGATCGCTCGCCCGAACTGGCCCAGCAATGGAGCCGTCTGTGCCTGGCCCGCGAGGCCGCTGAGGGCACCCGTGTTGCCGCCGATCAGCCCTGCATCTGCAGCGGCGTGATGAGCCAGCTGGAAGAACAGCCGGCGCACCCGACCAAGGTCGTCGAACTCGCCGCGCGTCGCCGGGCGCGCTTCCCGGTTCAGTTTCCCAGGATCGCGGCGTACTGGAAGCCCGCGGTCGGGTTTGCCGCCGCTGCCTCCATGGGTGCCGCCGCAGTGTTGTTGGTGCAGCCGGCGGCGGAGCGCACGCTGCCCGGTGTCGACGCCAACGGCTTCACCTCCGGTCAGCTCGCCGGCTGGGTGCCGGCCGGCAGCAGTGAGCTTGCCCTGCAGCCGGTCGCCAGCCTGGATCGCGATGATGCCCATGCTGAAATGCTGCAGCAGTACTTGATGGATCACAGCAACGCCATCGCCGGTGACGGCGTCGGCGGCACGCTGCGGTATGCACGCTTTGCCGCGCACACGGCGGAATACCAGCCGCAAGCCGACGAGGCCGAGGCGCCCTGATGCGCAAGCAGCTCGCGGTACTGGCGGCGGGGTGGGTCCTGAGCGTCGGCGCCCAGGCCGCGGAATCGCCCGGTGAATGGCTTGCCGAAATGAGCCGCGCGGCACGGGCCGCGAACTACGAAGGGGTGGTGGTCTATCGCGGCGGCGACGTGCTCGAAACCTTCCGCGTCACCCACCGCTTCGCCAACGGCTCCGAGCGCGAGCGCGTGCAGTCCATGACCGGCGAAGTGCGCGAGGTTCTCAAGCAGAACGACAAGGTCACCTGTCTGCTACCCAAGGATCGGCGCCTGACCGCCAAGCATCCGACCACGCCCAAGGGTTTGTTCCAGAGTCTGAATCCGGCGCGGCTGGAGCAGATCAAGACGGTTTACGAATTGCGGGCCCTGGGTCAGTCGCGCGTTGCTGGCCGCATCTGCCGTGGCATTGCCATCGCCCCGCGCGATGAATTCCGCTACGGCTATGAGCTGTGGGCCGATGACCAGACCGGCGTGCCGCTCAAGCTCAGCCTGGTCGCACACGACGGCCGCTTGCTGGAGCAGATGTTCTTCACTGAGGTGAGCTTCCCCAAGCAGATCGCCGATTCCGCCTTCATCACCGACGTGTCGGTCGACGAGGCGCGCGAGTCCACCGTGGCCGCCGCCGACGCGATCGCCGAGGCGCATGAGCGCGAACCGGTGGCCGAGCCTGCCGCGGTGGATGCGCCGGGGCCGCAATTCTCCAAGCTGCCGCCGGGTTTTCGGGTGGTGCGGCGCCAAGTCAGCGCCTCGTCGGCCGGGGTGCGTGAACACCTGCTGTTGTCTGACGGTTTGAGTGCGGTGTCGGTGTATCGCGTGCTGCGGCCCGAGGCCAATCTCAGTGCAACGCAGCGGCTGGATCAGATGGGGCCGCTCAATGCCTACAGCCGCGCAGTCGGTCAGATGCAGATCACGGTAGTGGGTGAGGCGCCGCGTCGCACCATCAAGATGATTGGTGACAACCTGCAGGCCGAGGGGGCTCAGTTCGCGGCGCAGGCACAGACTCCGCCACTGGCCTTGCCGGCGGTGGCGCCGCGCTGAAGCTCGACGGCGATCCAAGCAGATTCGCTAGGCCCTAGAATCGGGCCTCGCTGCCCAAGCCCCCGGAGTTTGCCCATGACCAGCGCTGGAAAGCGCCTGCGGATCGCTGCCCTCATCGTGCTGGCGGCCTTGGCCGCAGCCTGTTCACCGGCAGACCGTGGCTTCCCCGACTTCGCCGCGCTGGTGGAGAAGAACAGTCCCTCGGTCGTCAACATCAGCACCGTGGCGGCTACGCGCGTGTCGCAGGGCCCTGGCGCCAGCGAGCAGAGCCCGGAGTGGTTCCGCCGTTTTCTGGAAGAGCACGCGCCCGACGCGGGTGAAGAAGGTGGGCCGCCCGAGACCGCCGAGCCCCTGGGCTCGGGCTTCATCCTCTGGGATGACGGCTATGTGCTGACCAACTACCACGTCGTGCAGGACGCCAGCGAGGTGATCGTGCGTCTGCTCGACCGGCGCGAGTTCACCGCCAAGATCGTTGGCTACGACCCGCCGACCGACGTGGCCTTGCTCAAGATCGAGGCCAAGGGCCTGCAGGCGGTGAAGATCGGCGACTCCGACAAGCTGCGTCCCGGGCAGTGGGTGTTTGCCATCGGCTCGCCGTTTTCCTTCGATTACTCGGTGACTGCCGGCATCGTCTCAGCCAAGGGACGCAACCTTCAGTCCGAGCAGTACGTGCCCTTCATCCAGACCGACGTCGCCATCAACCCGGGTAATTCCGGCGGGCCGCTGTTCAATCTCGACGGCGAGGTCGTGGGCATCAATTCGCAGATCTATTCGCAGTCCGGCAGTTTTCAGGGCGTGAGCTTCTCCATTCCCATCGATGTTGCGGCCAAGGTGGCGCGACAGCTGCGTGACCGCGGCAAGGTCACTCGCGGCTGGCTGGGTGTGGTGGTGCAGGAGGTGGACCGCAATCTGGCCCAGTCCTTCGGCATGGACAAACCCGGCGGTGCGCTGGTGGCCAAGGTCATGCCCGGCAGCCCGGCCGAGGAGTCGGGCATCCGCGCGGGTGATGTGATCCTGAGTTTCAACGAGCAGGCCTTGCCCACCTCCAGCAGCCTGCCGCCGCTGGTGGGCAGCGTCGATCCCGGTGACGTGGTGCCACTCCAGGTGGTGCGCGAGGGCAAGGCGATCGAGTTCAAGGTCGAGATCGGCACCCTGGAAGAAACCCCGCCAGAGTTAGCGCAGGTCGTGCCGCGAATCGAACCCCACACGCCACGCAACGCGCCGCTCGGCCTGGTCGTGAGCGGCCTGACCAGCGAAGAGCGCCGTGCGCTGCGTGTGCTGTCCGGTGGCGTGCGGGTGGAACAGGTGCTGCCTGGTCCCGCGGCGGCGGCCGGCATCCGGCCGGGCGACGTGATCCTGTCCCTGTCCGGGCAGGAGATCGATTCCACCGCGCGCTTTGCTGAGGTGGTGCAGCGTCTGAGCCCGGGTTCGACTGTGCCGGTGCTGGTCAGCCGCGAAGGTGCGCCCTCGTTCCTGCCGCTGGATGTACCCACGCCTGCACCCGCAGGTGGCTGAGATGGGGGTGCCATACCTGCGCTTGCTGGGCCGCGAGGACTGTGGCCTGTGCGAGGAACTGCAGCACGAACTTCGAGCGCACGCCGGTACGCAGGCGCTGGAACTGGTCTGGCAGAACGTGGATGCGGACGCCGAGCTGCGTCGGCGTTATGGCCTGCGGGTGCCGGTGCTGATCGACCAGTGGAACGAGGTGATCTGCGAAGGCCGATTCGACGCCACAGCCTTCGACCAATACTTGACCGAATGGCAGCGCGCGCAGGCCTTATCCGGCATGCCTCGGGGATGAAGTAGGCGACCCGGTATACTTCGCGGCCTTTTTAGCCTCGCATTGCGTAACCCGGCCGTATGAATCTGGCGAACATCCGCAACTTCTGCATCATCGCCCACATCGACCACGGCAAATCGACCTTGGCGGATCGTTTCATCCAGATCTGCGGCGGCCTCGAACTGCGCGAGATGCAGGCGCAGGTGCTGGACAACAATCCGATCGAGCGCGAGCGCGGCATCACCATCAAGGCGCAGGCCGTTCGCGTGCGCTGGCGCG
>JBQTJH010000245.1:0-9403 GCA_052387335.1 Panacagrimonas sp.
CACTGCCTCGCGCTTGAACTCATCCGTGTACTGTCGGTTTGGTACCGACGCTCTCTTGCCCATCTCGTTCTCCGTTCATCAGAAAATGATCAACCTTCTGATGTACGTCAAACCAAGGCAGGGTCAGGTAACGCGGTCTGCTACTACGAGGCGCTACGGCTCGGATTTCGTGATCGCCTGTGTGCCATGCACTTGAGTGGGCTGTTCTTATTTATCCCGCACGACACCGATTACGTGTTGCTGTGGGAAAAGTGGTTCGTGGAATACGACCACTGGTTTCTCAAGCTGTTCTGGGTCGCGCTGGTATTCACGGTGCTCGCCGCTTGGGCCTTCCTGTTCCCGTTCCTGCGCTATGGGCAGCGCGAGTGGATGCCGCAGGTCTCAAGGCCGACATTCATCGCTCTTGTACTGGGTGGCCTACTGATGTCGACCGGCGTGTGGCTTGCGCTCAAAAGCGTGCTGCAGGATGAGCTATTCCTGTTTGCCTTCGGCCTGACTGGGTTCTGGTGTGCACCTTTCGGCATGGGCCTGATGCTCAGGCGTGGACACCGCGGCGCGCAGTCAGCAGCAATGTGGATCGGCTACACCGCCATTCCCGTGTTCTATTGGATCGCGGCCGCGCTCTACCTGGGCCCGTATTTTCAATCGCCCGTCTGGTTGGTCATGGGCGTCGCCGCAACGATCTGGGGCCTTGCGAATGTCGTGCTGCTCAAGCAACTTCCTTCGGCCGGGGGCCAAGGCAAACCAACCCCAGCAGTTTCGAGCATTATTGACCGAGCCTGCGGCATGACGGGCACGCGTTGTCCCGATTCATTTGTGTGACGCCTCAGCTTCCGAACTGGTCCGTTGACACGCATATGATACGCATGTGAACCAAAATGCAGCGCCGCTCAATCGCCGTGCTGAGTCTCGCTCGCGTGGGCGAGACTCAGCTATCCGCCAAGTTTTTCCGGCCGGTGGTTGAGGCGGGGACCGCGTCCATGGCCTTCAGATTGCGCTTCATCTTGGTCAGGATCTCGATGAGCTGATCCTCTTCCTCGGACGTGATGCCCTGCATGATTTCGCGGTTCACTTCCGCACCGATCAGTTCGATGCGATGCAACAGGGCCTTGCCCTTGCGCGATAGCTGGACACGCTTGGATCGACGATCTTCCTTGTCCGGCACACGCGCGACCAGGCCGTTTTTCTCTAGCCGGTCGATCAGCCCGCCCAAGGTGACCTTGCCCACGTCCAGCAGGCGCGCCAGTTCGATCTGCGAGAAGCCTTCACCGGCATCGCGGTCGATACGGCTCAGCACCCACCACTGCGAGCGCGTGATGCCCAGGTGCTTGAGTCGCTGGTCCAAGGCCGTGCGCCGCAGGCGCGACGCATCGTGAATCAGGAATCCGGCCTTGAACGGCGTTTTTTTGTTATTGGACGGAGCCATCGGGAGAGTAACCACCGTGTACTGTATGCCTGCGCACAGTATGGCAGATCGTCACTGAAATCGAGGCAGGGCGAGCCCCGTCGACAAACAACGGCACCTCTACCAGCGGCGACCGAGCCCGTGCGCAGGGACGGCCGGTGTCGGCGTTGCGAACCCGGCCAGGGCCGTGAGTCGGCCACCCTGGCGCGCAACTGGGTGATGATCCCGCACGTCACGCATCACGACGAAGCGGATATCACCCAACTGGACGCCTGTCGCAAGCAACTCAGCGAGCAGAGCGCGCAGAAGGTCACGCCACTGGCCTTCATGATGAAGGCCGCGGTGCAGGCCTTGAAGGCTTTTCCATGCTTCAACGCGTCGCTGGGGCCGGACGGCACCAGCCTGATCCTCAAGTGCCCGGCATTCTGTCGAACGAAGTCTGGTGGTGTCAGGGCTATTCCGAGCCGGGCTCGGGCTCTGACTTGGCGAGCCTGAAAACTTTTGCCGAACTCGACGGCGATCACTACGTCGTCAACGGCGCCAAGCTGTGGGCCACCGAGGCCCACTGGATGCATTGCCTGGTACGCACTGATCGCAGCGGCAAGCCGCAGACCGGTATCAGCTTCCCGCTCATCGACATGAAAACGCCGGGCATCAGCATCAAGCCCATCGTCACCATCGACGGGCTGCATCACACCAATGCCACGTTCTTCGACAACGTGCGCGTGCCGGTGGCGAACCGGGTCGGCGCCGAAGGTCAGGGCTGGGGCATTGCCAAATTCCTGCTGGGCAACGAGCGCGTATCCATTGCCGATACCGGGCCCAAGCTGCGACTGCTGCGCGAGGTGCGCAAGCACGCCGCCGTCTGCTTTGCCGATGTCACGCGCAGCGAAGCCGCCAAGCATCTGTTGCGCGCCAAGCTCGCCGACGTCTCCATCCAGCTGCTGGCGCTATGCGCGCTGGAACGCCAGTGCGTGGAGAACTGGGCGGCCGGCGGCAAGATGGGTAGCCCGGCCTCCACGCTCAAGATTCGCGGCAGTGAAATCCTGCAGGCCATCAGCGAGCTGGCGCTGGAACTGCTGGGGCGTCTGGGCAATGCCTATGACCCCGCGAATCTGCATCGTTCGACGCAGGACATCGGCGGGCCGCTGCAGCAGGCCAGCGCCATGCTCTACGAATACCTGTACGCGCGTTGCTGGTCGATCTTCGGCGGCACCAACGAAGTACAGCGCAATCTGATCTCGCGGGCCGTGCTGGGCTTGTAGTCGTATCAATGGCGGGTTGCCATCGGCGCCCCTCTACGCCCTTGGTGCGTGGTCCGGTGTGCTGTTCACGCCTGCATGTTGGAGGCGATCGCACTCACCTACACTGGACTCTAGTCCCGACGCAGTGAGCTTCCGCACCCCATGAGCCTGTCCATATTGATTGAGATGGTCGGCGTGGCGGTGTTCGCGATCTCCGGCGCCCTGGCCGCGGGGCGCAAGTCGCTGGACCTGCTTGGGGTCGTGGTGATTGCCGTGGTGACCGCTACCGGCGGCGGCACCTTGCGCGACTTGTTGCTGGATCGCAGCGTGTTCTGGATTGCGCAGCCACAGTTTCTGGTGGTGATCATCGTGGCCGCGCTGCTGACAGTGCCCTATGTCCGCTTCGCGCGGCCGCCAGAAAAATTCTTGTTGATCGCCGACGCCTTGGGGCTGGCCTTGTTCAGCATCGCGGGTGCGCGTATCGCGCTGGCAATGGACCAACCCGCGCTGATCGCCGTGGTCATGGGCACCATTACCGGCAGCTTCGGCGGCGTGCTGCGCGATGTCTTGTGCAACGAAATCCCGATGATTCTGCGCAAGGGGCATATTTACGCCACTGCTTCGATTGCCGGCTGTTCCTTGTTGGTGGCGATGCTGCATTGGGGCGCGAGCCGCGAGCTCGCAACCTGGGTGGGCATGGCGGCCATCGCCGCACTGCGCCTGGGCGCGATCGCGTTCAACCTGATGCTGCCCGTGTTCAGCCTCAAGGAGCCGCGCGGGCCGGATGCCTGACCGCACAGGCACATGCAGTAGGGGCAGAAGCTGTGGACCGTCTTGGCCATGTCTCGTCTCCGTCGTGGGTCCGCGGTGCTCGCCCAGGGAGGCGATGCGCGCTGCAGCCTTGTGTTGGGGAGGCCGTGCGCCGGGCAGTATCCGGCGGCCTCCTCAGTAATGTCGTTACAAAAAACGCAATTTGTCATCAGGCGCGGACTGAGCCGCGGAACGAGGCCCGCGCGGAGTGCTCAAGCGCTCAGCAGCGGTCGCAACGAGTCCCAGGCCGTGGCCGCCGACGCGGACAGCGGTTGGCGGACGTCCCAGGTCGGCAGCCGTACCTGGTCGGCCTCGACGTGGCCGGAAATCAACCGGGTCGGATCGTCGATCAACTTGCGGTAGCGCCGCCGGTGATCGCGGTAATGGTCGCGGCTCACCACGCAGGCGCTCTGCGTGGTGGCGTGTCGGAGCATGAGTCGATCCGCCGGAATGCCAGACGGCGCCTCGATGCAGTAACGAGCGTGCTCGCGCAGCTCGCCATACAGAGCGGCCTCGTCGCGCAGCTGATGCGGCGCGCTGGCGTCGAAATACAGCACCGCCCGGTGTCCTGTTCCCAGCAGGTGCTGCATCAGCGCCATGGGAATTCGCAGCGAAGGCGGCTTGCCGCACCACCAGCACAGGTTGAGCGCGTCGACGAACACCGGGCGCTCCAGCTGCACGGCAGGTGCCTGCGACCCGTCAGCGATCGGTCAGCGGTTCAGGCTCTGATACGTCGTGTACTCGAACTCCAGGAACAAGGGGAAGGACTTCACATCGGCAAACGGCAGGATCTGGGTCAGGTACACGCCGGCGATGCCGCTGACCGGATCAATCCAGTAATACGAATTGCACAGGCCCGCCCACATCAGGCTGCCACCCTTGCGACCGGTGGGCAGGTCCTTGGTATTGATCATGAAGCCCAGGCCCCACTTGTGCGGGTTGTCCGGCGGCAGGTTCATGTCGTTGGAGAAAAACCGGTTGCTGGTCTTGAGCGACTCCACGTTCAAGGCGCCGATCTGATTGCTGCTCATCATCTCGACCGTCTCGGCCTTGAGCACGCGACCGCCCGCGGCCTGGCCGCGGTTGAGGATCATGCGCATGAACTTGGCGTAGTCGCCGGCCGTGCCGTACAGCGCGTGGCCGCCCATCTCGACTTCCGGCTGCTGCGGAATTTCCAGATCGATGGGCGTCAGCGAGCCGTCGGCGCCACGCGTATGAATGCTGGCACGACGCGCGCGCATATCCGGCCGCATGGTGAACGCTGTGTCGGTCATGCCCAGCGGCGCCATGATGTGCTCAGCCAGATAGGCGCCGAGTTTTTTCCCGCTGGCCTGTTCCACCAGCAAACCGACCCAGTCGATATTGACGCCGTACGACCAGCGCTCGCCCGGGTCGAACAGCAGCGGCGTCTGAATACTGGCGTAGGCGCTGCTGGCAAAGCCCGGCGTGCCGGTTGCGGCCTGGAACTGGGCAACCTCGTCGCTGAGAAATTCGTAGGAAAAGCCCGCGGTGTGCGTGAGCAGATGCTTGACGGTGATGGCGCGTTTGGGCGCTCGCAGCCGCGGCTGTCCTTTGGGGTCAAAGCCCTCGATCACCTGCGCCTTGCCCAGATCGGGCAGCCATTTCGACGCGGGGCTGTCGAGGTCGAGCTTGCCTAGTTCCACCAGCTGCATCGCCGCCGTGGACGTGATCGCCTTGGTCATCGAGGCAATCAGCACCATGCTGTCCAGATTCATCGGCGCAGCATCGTTGACCGCGCGCTTGCCGAACGCACCCTCGTAGAGCAGGCCCTCGCGGTTGGTGACCGCGGCCACTACGCCGGGGACATCGCCCGCATCCGCGGCCCGTTTGAGTACCGCGTCCAGCGCGTTCTTCATCGCCATGAGCTTGTCTCCTCGACTCTTGATGGGGTGTGTGGACGAGCTTGGTTTCCGCCGATGAGGCTGGCAAGCCGGGCTGAACCCTCAGGGTTCCATGTCGACCACCGCCGCGGCGTTGCGCGCGGCCAGGTGTGACTTCAATCCGACCAGCACGCCGCAGACGGCAACCACCGTCATGCCGGCAATGCTCAGAGCGTCAGGGATTTGATCAAACACCAGCCAGCCGAGCAGCCCGGCCCACAGCAGTTGCACATAGGTCAGCGGTGCCAGGGTGGCGGCCTGGGTCTGTCGATACGCGGCGGTGAACAGAAAATGCCCCAAGCCGCCAGTGGCGCCAACAAACACGAACAGCAGCGCGTGTCGCCACGGCGGGAACGGACCTTCCCAGAACCAGGGCAGGGCCAGGCCAAAGATTACCGAGCCCACCAGTGCGGTGTAGAACAACATGGCCAGCGTGCGTTCGGTCGAGGCCAGCACCCGCGACAGCAGCTGGTAGGCCGTCATCACGCAGGCGGCAATCAAGGCAAAGCCGATGCCATAGGGATCCAGATCGCCGCCGGGCCGCGCAATCAGCAGGATGCCCAGAAAGCCGATCAGCGCCACGATCCATTCGAATCGTCCCACGCGTTCCTGCAGCAGCGGGTCGGCCACCAGTACCACCATCAGGGGCGAGACGAACAGGATGGCGGTGGTTTCCGCCAGCGGCATGCGCTGCAGTGCGAAGCCGGCGAACAAGGTGACGGTGGCCAGACTGGCGCCGCGAATCACCACCCAGCCGGTCCGCTGCGTCTGGATCAACTCGCGGCCGTGCAGGGGCGCAAACAACATCAGCATGAGCAACGCATGCAGGATGTAGCGCAGTGCCGCGATCATCGGCACCGGATAGAACTCGGTGAGGTACTTCACCGTGCTGTCCATGCAGGCAAACAAAAACAAGCCGCTCACGAACAGCAAGGCGCCGATGACGGGGTGGCGCGCGGTCTGCATCAGGAGGGTGTTGATTCGACGCCTATGACAAGCTGCAAAGGCTGGCGCCATGCAGCCCAGTACGTCGGTGATGCGCGACGTACGGGTAAGGAAAGTGGCGGAGAGGGAGTCTTGCGTAAATACATCTCAAATACATGATTATCATATAAATATATTTACTAAATCAATGATGACCCACATTTTGACCCTCATCCAATAATGCCTCAATGATGTATGCAACCGGACAGGTGCATGAAGGTAGAAACGGCTTGGTCAGCCTGACCCTACTCAATTGGTTGAAGTCGTTTTCGACTGATCCGTAGCGCGAGGGCTGACCGGTCTGAAAGGATTGCCGCACACCCCAGGCGTAAAGCAACAACACCAGTCGTCCCGCTGCCACAGGTGGGGTCAATTACGAGATCCCCGGGCCTCGTCGTCATCCTCAACAGCGGCTCAATCACGGCCTCTGGCTTCTGCATCCGAAACCCGGTCTGCTCCGATTTCCAGATGAACCCACTTAAGAGCGGCTGCTCGATCACGCTGAACGGGGTCATCTTGAATTCGAGCTTGTTCTCCCGAGCAAGCTTTCTGTGCCGATCAGAATAGAAGTGCTCAGGGTAGAGCTTTCCGTCGCGGCGCCGGAGATGCAGACAGGCTTGCTGCGAAGGCCGCCATGACTTTGATCGCGAAGGCACGTTCTTGAAGAACCACGTTATCCAGCCCTCTAGCTTCAGGGTCGACGGCCAGTGGTCAACGAGCCTAGCAACCGACTCGGGGAAACCCCATAGGAAGATGTTGGGTGCGACCCGCGCCGCAGCCTCCAGCAACGGCACCGTCTCGGAGAGGTACGCGGCCCTGCCTCCTTCTCCCTTCGCTCGATACATCGGGTCCAACATCACCGCCGCCGCCCTGATCTTCTGCTCGGCCAGCGCAATCAACACTGCTTTAGCTTCGATTGGCCCTATCACGGACACAGTCCCCGGCAGCGGGACCTTGATGAGCGGCAACACTTTGGCACGGCGTTGGGAGCCTGATAACCGCTTATCAGCCGCGACATCGCGCAAATGCTCAGACAGCAACTCCGAGACTGCCCCAACCAGACTGTGCGGAACGCGGATGTTGCGCGCAGGTTCCGCAAATCGACCCGTACCGGTTGGTCGCCCCGCACCCTCGCGCCTTCCACCTTTCGGCATTTAGTCCCTATTTTCGTTAAGCCGATTCGCATGCCTCCCTTGCGGGGTGTTGGCACGGCCTTGCACCTGCTAATGATGGTGCAATGACCAATTGACTGGCAGCTCCGGTCGGTAATGTTTGACAACGTTAGAGTCGCGGAAATTGCACCGGCCGATCCGCGGCGCTGGAGGCCACCATCGCGAGCCTGCCTATTCGTTGGCACTCGGATGGAATAGATCACCGTGCGCAGCGAACCAAAGATCGGCGGATATTACGTTTTTTTGGTAAATCCACCAGAATGTTAAGGTCTCGGATATCGGTCAAGACGCGCTGCGCATAAGCCCCCATCTGGTCAGCTTTCAGCGCGCAGCAACTCGCTGGGTTTGGGTTCAAGCCCAATCTGCAGGTCACGTAGCAAATTCGACTCTATGCATTCACCGACGAGTGCCTGAAGGTAGTTCAGCAAATCGTCCTGTCGTGGCTGGCCGAACGCCAGGCGATAGACAATAAGGCTGCGCTTCAACCAAGCGAGGCGCGCAATTTCTCTGCTGAACGGCAACATCGGCACACGCCGCTCGACCCGCACGGACCCTTCGTAGATCCAATAGGGGACGATATCGGTGTCGACCGAAGCTTCGGATCGTGCACGTGCAAACATCAGCTTCCACGGATCATCGGTGATTTGCCCGCCGCCCCGAACGGCGGCGACCTGACGTTCCGCCAGGTTGAGGCGTACCGCGTGACACTTGAAGCGGTGAACGCGTCCTTCGCGCTGTTCCAAATCTACCGGATTGCCAGGGAGGTTCCAGTGATAGACGCGATAGCAGTAGGGATGAAAATCAAGGCCCTCTTGGCCGACCGACGTGGTGGCGAGAACGAACGGCCGGAACGGTGAGTTGAACGCATCGCGCACGCCTCCGAGCCGTGCGACGGCACCGTCCTCGTCCTTGTAATCGGCGAGCCGCATCGCGAAGCGTCCACGCATCTGAAACTTGCTGATGGCCAAGGCCGCGCCATCGACGTGGACGTCATCGACATCGATCTGTGATGGTCGGATGGCCAAGGCCGACGCCATGGCGTCAGCCACGCCGACCGCGCGTTCCTCGGCAGAACGTGTGCCCAAGCCTTCGGCATCAACAAGGTAGTGGGCGTATTCGTCCAGCACAGCCTGGAGATTGTGCTTGGCGCAGTAGGCCAGCACGCTGCGCCAATAGTGTTCGTCGCTATCCTGACGCAGCAGCGCAATCGCATCATGCTGATTGAACAGGCTCCGGAATGTCCAAGCGACTTTTGCGGCAGCACTGAGCAAACATGGCGCATCCCATGGCAATTCCAGCGCGATCCGCTTGAGCGCGCGAAGCGCGCAGACGGCAGGACTGCCCAGCGACACATCAACCAGAAGTTCCGAAAGGGCAGCGTACGAAGAGCCGAGGTCGCGTGCCGTGGCCGCGACGGACAGTTCAGCGACATGATCTTGAAACGCATCTTCGCTCGCCAGCGCGTGCATACCGGTGGGTGCCTTAAGCCATGCGAGGGATCGCGTCCCCAACAGCTCGTCGATGACAGCGGGCGCGGCCCATTCGGCGCTGTTCGAATGGTCCGCCTGTACTGCCCCTTGCTGGAGCGCATCTAGGGCGGGCTTGAGCCGGTCGCACACGGCGGCGCGCATTCCCTCCATCGATAAATTCGTTTCTGTTTGCGTGAACACCGCGAGTGGATCGGCCAACTCAGCCAAAGTCGGCGACGGATAAATCAGCAGCAGCGCGCGCAGCCCCGTTAGACGCCCCTGATCCTGCCGAAACTGCAAAGGGCGCAAGCGATGGTGTTCGAAATAGCGCCGGCCGGATTTCCCGACTCCCATGCGTCGCTCGGCTTCGTAGGACAGCAGGGCTGCGACCGCGTCCGGCACCATGGACCCTGACGAA
>JBQTJH010000246.1:0-4661 GCA_052387335.1 Panacagrimonas sp.
GGTTGTTGGTCTCCATCCACATGCACAGCTCGGGTGTATTGGAAAAGCCGAGCACGATGGCGCCGGCCTGACGCAGGCGCGCAATGGTGGGCGCCTCGACCTGGGCAATGGTCTTGCGCCGCGCCACCAGGCCAGACACCTGGGGGTATCCCGGAAACGCGAAATTCTCCTTGATCGTGCAGGGCACACCCAGCAGCGGCGGTAGTTTGTCGCCCGCCTTGGCCTGCTGCAGTCGCTGGTCGGCGGCATCGGCTTCGGCACGCGCCTCATCAAAGCGGAACTGCACCATGGCGTTGATGCGGCGGTTCACCGCGACGATGCGCGCGATGTGCGCGTCGACCAGTTGTCTTGAGCGGACGTGGCGCTTGCGCAGCGCCTGCGCCATGGCAGTCGCCGAGGCCGTTAGAGGATTCATGCGGAATAGGCTAGGTGTGATGCGCGCAGATGGTACGCGGCCGCAAGGTCCTGGCGTCAGCGGTCGAGGAATCTGCGGTCAAGCCGGATGTGCGCCGCATCTGCAAGAATCACCTCACACAAGACCCTCATCAGAGCAGGCAGGCGTAATGGCAAGGACGGAGACGCGCAACAGTTTGCTGGACTGGTTCCATCACTGGGAGCTGACTCAGCCACAGTCGGTGTACCTGACCCAGCCGGTTGGGGCCCAGAGCATCGATTACACCTGGGCCGAGGTAGGTGATCAGGCGCGGCGCATGGCGGCGCACCTCAAATCACTCAAGCTGCCGCCGGGCAGCAGCATTGGACTGCTGTCCAAGAATTGCGCGCACTGGTTCATCGCCGATCTGTCGATCTGGATGGCCGGCCACGTCAGCGTGCCGCTATATCCCACGCTCAACACCGACACCGCGCGTTACATCCTGGACCACGCCCAGGTGCGTTTGCTGTTTGTCGGCAAGCTCGATACGCCGGATTGGGAGGCCTTGCGTGCCGGCATTCCCGCCGAGCTGCCGTGTGTCAGCCTGCCCTTGGCGCCGCCGACTCAATATCCGCGCTGGGCTGAAATCATCGCCGACACGGCGCCGCTGAAAACGGCGGTCGCGCGCAAGGCTGATGAGCTGGCCACCATCATCTACACCTCGGGCAGCACTGGACAGCCCAAGGGCGTGATGCACAGCTTTGGCGCGATGCTGCGTGCCGCCGATGGCGGTGAAGTGTTCACCGATCCCACGCCCAAGGACCGCATGCTGTCCTATCTGCCGCTGGCGCATGCGGCTGAACGCGTAGTGGTGCAGTCGCCCAGCCTGCGTTACGGCTTTCGGGTGTATTTCGCCGACACGCTCGCGACCTTCATCGACGACATGCGCCGTGCGCGGCCCACACTGTTCCTGTCCGTGCCGCGGCTGTGGACCAAGTTCTATCTGGGCATCCAGCAGAAGCTGCCGCTGAAGCGTCAGAAGATCTTGTTCCGCACCCCGGTGATCGGGCGCATCGTCAAGCGCAAGCTGCTGCGCGAGCTGGGCCTGGATCACACGCGCTACGCCATCACCGGTGCCGCACCCTTGCCGCCGCACATTCTGGAGTGGTATCGCGAGCTGGGCCTGGAGCTGCTCGAGGGCTACGGTATGTCGGAGAACTTTGCGTACTCGCATGGTTCGCGCAGCGGGCAGGTACGCGTGGGCTATGTCGGCCAGCCCATGCCGGGCGTGCAATGCCGGATCGCCGACAACGGCGAAATTCTGGTGAAGAGCCCGTGCAACATGATGGGCTATTACCGCGATGAGGAAAAAACTCGCGAGGCGCTGGACGCCGATGGCTGGCTGCACACCGGTGATCGCGGCGAGATCGACGAACAGGGCAGGCTGCGCATCACCGGTCGCGTGAAGGAGTTGTTCAAGACCAGCAAGGGCAAGTACGTGGCGCCAGCGCCGATCGAGAATCGCCTGATGCGTCATCCCGCGCTGGAAGCGGTGTGCGTGGCTGGCGCTGGTCGGCCGCAGCCCTATGCCCTGGCCATGCTCTCGGCCGAGATGCAGAAAATCACGGCAGACAACGGCGCGCGCGCGACGGTGGAACATGAGCTGTCCGAGTTGCTGGACGAGGTCAACGCCGAGCTGGAGCCGCACGAGGTGCTGGACTTCATCGTGGTGGTGAAGGAGACCTGGAACATCGACAACGGCTTTCTCACGCCCACCTTGAAGATCAAGCGTGACGTCATCGAGAGCCGCTACGAGCCGCAGATCGAGGCCTGGGCCTCGCGACGGCGCAAGATTGTCTGGGCCTGAACGGAGAGCTGCGATGAGCATCGTCAACCGCGTGATTGACCAGATGCTGGAAGCCAACCATCGCGTGGTCGAGGTTGCGAACAATGCCTTTGATCGCATCTTTCTGCCGGGCACCATGGTGCGATCCGAACAGACGCCGCACGAGGTAATCCATACCTATGGCATCACCTCGGTGCGCTACTACCCGCCGCTGGACGAGGACGAGATCGAGCTGGGCGACGGCAGTCGTATGACCGTGCAAGGCGAGACGCATGGCGTGCCGCTGGTGTTTGTGCCGCCGCTGGCGGCGCGACCGACCATATTTGATCTGATGCCCAACCGCAGCCTGGTCAAGTATTTCGTCGCGCGCGGGTATCGCGTGTATCTGATCGACTGGGGCGAGCCGGGTCGCGAGCAGGCGCACTACGGCCTGGGTGATTACGTCAACGACCTGATGCCCGAGGCGCTCAAGCGCATCCGTGAGCACGCGCAGGTTCAGGAGCTGAGTCTGTTTGGCTGGTGCCTCGGCGGCTTGTTCTGCCTGATGTACGCCGGTGTCTCGCATGACACGCAGCTGCGCAACATCGTCACCGTGGCCAGTCCCATCGACACCCGCGAGGGCGAGATCATGGGCAAGCTCACCGCTGCGCTGATGAAGCCGGCGGAGATGGTGCGCAAGCTCACCGGCTTTCGTTTGCACAAGCTGGCGCCCGAGCGCTTCACCATGCCGGGCTGGGCCAATTCGCTCGCATTCAAGCTGACCAATCCGGTTGGCAGCATCACCACATACTGGGATCTGGTGCTGCGACTATGGGATCGCGAATTCGTGGAGAGTCATACCACCACGTCGAGCTTCCTCAACAATATGCTGGCGTATCCAGGGCGCCTGATTCAGGACATGTTTGTGAAGTTCGCCATCGACAATGATTTGTCGCGCGGCAGCATCGAGCTGGACGGCCATACGGTGGACTTCAGCCGCATCGCCTCATCCGTGCTGGTGTTTGCCGGTGAGGCCGACAACCTGGTGACGCCGGACGCAGCGCGGAAGAGCCTGGAGCTGGTCGCCTCATCCGACAAGCAGTACCGGGTCGCACCCGGTGGTCACATGGGCGTGTTGTCCGGGTCCAAGGCCCAGGCCGCGGTGTGGGCCGTAGCGGCAGACTGGCTGGCCGAGCGCTCGGCCAACGCGGTGACCAAGACCGCAGCGCGGCTGGATACCGAGCGCAAGGTGCGGCGGCGCAAGCGGCTGTCGGATGATCCGGCGTTCTAGGATTGGAGTTGAACATGCTGAGCATCGTGCGGTCCTTACCACCTGACCCCCACTCAATCGCATTGGCCATGAACCGGAATCGCGCTGCTTTGCTGTGTCTCGTCTTCGCGCTCAGCGCCTGCTCCAAGGCACCGGACACATCGGTGGCCGATCACTCCGCGGTGGTGCCGGCCAAGGTCGACGCCGCGCCCGACGCAAAGGCCGCACTTGCTGCCGCAGTCAACGGCGAATGGCGTTCTGCAGAGGATCGCAGCCGGGATGTCTGGCGTCATCCGGTGGAGTCGCTGGAGTTCTGGGGTCTGGCGCCCGGGATGCACATTCTGGAAATACAGCCCGGCGGCGGCTGGTGGACGGAGATCCTGGCGCCGTATGCACGCGCCACTGGTGGGACGTATCACGCCACTGCGGCGGATCTGGCCGACCCCAAGACAGACGAGGCGGCCCGCGCGAGTCGAGAAAAATTTGCCCAGCGTTTTGCCGCCAAGCCGGAGATCTACGGCGAGGTCAAGCTACTCGACTTCGGCGCCAACTCGGCGCCGCTGCCTGCGGCGCAATTTGATTTCATTCTCACGGCGCGATCGTTTCACGGCTGGATTCGCCGCGACATGACCGACAAGGTGCTCAAGGATTTCTACGATGCGCTCAAGCCGGGCGGCATCCTCGCCGTGGAACAGCACCGCGCCAATCCGGGTGAGCAGGAACTGCCGCCGGAGTCCGGCTATGTCACCGAGGCTTATTTGATCGAGCAGGTGCAGAAGGCCGGCTTCGAGCTGGTCGCCAAATCGGAGATCAACGCCAACCCCAAGGACAGCAAGGATCATCCCTTCGGTGTGTGGACCTTGCCGCCGGTCTCGCGCACACGTCCTTATGCTGAAGGGCCGGATGCCACTGATCCGAACTTCGACCGCAGCAAGTACGACGCCATCGGCGAGTCAGATCGCATGACCCTGCGTTTCCGCAAGCCCTCTTCCTCAGCGACGTCGACTACAGGTTGACCCGGAGTTCCAGGCCGGGAACAGGCTGGCACAATCGGCGCACGATCAAGCAAGCAGGAGGGCGTGATGGCCTAGTGTGGTGTCCCGTTAATAACTGGCATAAGTGGTGCGACTGAATTGGGTACTGTCATGGACGGAGTGATACCCGATGAGAACTGGACGGCCCAAGGCAGCCTT
>JBQTJH010000247.1:0-6342 GCA_052387335.1 Panacagrimonas sp.
CTTCTGGAAGCGCTCGCGGTCCTCGGCGATGTCGATCGACTCGGCGCTGGTGCCGATGATCGGCACGCCGGCCGCGGCCAGCGCGCGCGCGAGCTTCAGCGGCGTCTGGCCGCCGAACTGCACGATGACGCCCTTGGGCCGCTCGAGGTCGGTGATCTCCATCACGTCCTCGAAGGTCAGCGGCTCGAAGTACAGACGGTCGCTGGTGTCGTAATCCGTCGACACGGTCTCCGGATTGCAGTTGACCATTATGGTCTCGTAACCATCCTCACGCAGCGCGAGCGCGGCGTGTACGCAGCAGTAGTCGAACTCGATGCCCTGCCCGATACGGTTCGGCCCGCCGCCGAGAATCATGATCTTGTCGCGCTGCGTGGGTGCCGCCTCGCATTCCTCGTCGTAGCTGGAATACATGTAAGCGGTGGACGAGGCGAACTCGGCCGCACAGGAGTCCACGCGCTTGAACACCGGGCGCACACCGAGCGCGATGCGGCGCTTGCGCACCGACTCTTCCTTCACACCCATCAGCTTGGCGATGCGGCGATCCGAGAAACCGAGCTTCTTGAAGCGACGCAGCTCCCCGGCCTCGATCTGCGAAATCTTCTGCTGCGCGATGTCGCTCTCCACCGCGACGATCTCGGCAATCTGGTCCAGGAACCAGGGATCGATCTTCGTGAACTTGAACACTTCCGGCACCGACAGACCGGCGCGAAACGCATCGGCCACGTACCAGATGCGCTTGGCGCGCGGCGTGACCAGTTCCTCGATGATCTTGTTGAGCGATTCCTCGCTGCCGATCTTGACCTGCGGATCGAAACCGTCGGAGCCGACTTCCAGCCCGCGCAGCGCCTTCTGCATCGATTCCTGGAAGTTGCGGCCCATGGCCATGACTTCGCCGACCGACTTCATCTGCGTGGTCAGACGCGAATCGGCTTGCGGGAACTTTTCGAAGGTGAAACGCGGAATCTTGGTGACGACGTAGTCGATGCTCGGCTCGAACGAAGCCGGCGTGACACCGCCGGTGATGTCGTTCTTCAGCTCATCGAGCGTGTAGCCAATTGCGAGCTTGGCCGCGATCTTGGCGATGGGAAAGCCGGTGGCCTTGGACGCCAGCGCGCTGGAGCGCGACACGCGCGGATTCATCTCGATCACGATCATGCGCCCGTCGACCGGGTTGATCGCGAACTGCACGTTGGAGCCGCCGGTGTCCACGCCGATCTTGCGCAGCACCGCGATGCTCGCGTTGCGCATGATCTGGTATTCCTTGTCGGTCAAGGTCTGCGCCGGCGCGACGGTGATGGAATCACCGGTATGCACGCCCATCGGATCGAAGTTCTCGATCGAGCAGACGATGATGCAGTTGTCCTTGCGGTCGCGCACGACCTCCATCTCGAACTCTTTCCAGCCGAGCAGCGACTCCTCGATCAGCACCTCGGTGGTCGGCGAAAGATCGAGTCCGCGGGTGACGATCTCCTCGAATTCCTCCTTGTTGTAGGCAATGCCGCCGCCGGTGCCGCCAAGCGTGAAACTCGGACGGATGATCACCGGGAAGCCGATGCCGGCCTGAATCTGGTCTGCCTCGTCCTGCGTGTGCGCCACGCCGGAACGCGCCGAGCCCAGACCAATCTCGGTCATGGCGTCGCGGAATTTCTGGCGGTCTTCGGCCAGATCAATCGCGTGCGCATTCGCGCCAATCATCTGCACGCCGAACTTCGCCAGCACGCCGTGCTTCTCAAGGTCCAGCGCGCAGTTCAACGCGGTCTGCCCGCCCAGGGTGGGCAGCAGGGCGTCCGGGCGCTCCTTCTCGATGATCGCCGCCACGGTCTGCCAGCGGATCGGCTCGATGTAGGTGGCGTCCGCCATCTCCGGGTCGGTCATGATCGTCGCCGGGTTGGAGTTCACCAGGATCACCCGGTAACCCTCCTCGCGCAGCGCCTTGCAGGCCTGCGCGCCGGAGTAATCGAACTCACAGGCCTGGCCGATGACGATGGGGCCAGCGCCGATGATGAGGACGCTCTTGAGGTCAGTGCGCTTGGGCATGTAAATCCAATCTCAAACAAAGGGGTTGATCACGCGCAGGCGCTTATCCAGCAACTGCCCATGTTGCAAATCTTCGGTCACCAAGCGGGTGCAGCCCGCATCCAGCGCACTCGCCACGATCAGCGCGTCGTAGAAGCTGAAACCGTAGCGGTCCATGAGGTCCAGCGCTGCATCGTGGTTCTCGATAGTCACCGGCATCACCTCGAGCGCAGCCCGGAAACCTTTCTCGGCCATTCGGATGTCATCCACACTGCGTTTGAACTTGCGGCGCGCGACGGTAGCGAACTCGTTGAGCACCTGAACACTGATGACATGCGCCGCTCTCAGCGAGGTCTGCGCAACAACCGAGCGCGGATCGTCGCTGACCGCGTAAAGCAGAATGTTGCTGTCGAGAAACGCACGTCCGCTCACCGACTCACTTCCTCGCGTTGGCTTCTTCGCGGTCGAATTTGTAGTCCTTGGGCATGCGCCAACGGAACTCACGCAGGCTCTCGATGACTTCCTCGCGGGTAGGCTGACGCGCCACTTCCAGAGCAGGCGCTCCGGACTTCAGTTTGCGCGCGGCCAACTCCACCTCGTCGCCTTCCTTCAGTCCCAGCTCCTGAACCAGCGCGGCGGGCAGGCGCAGCGCCAGACTGTTGCCCCATTTGGAAACTTGCATCGCGCACTCCTTGATCTACATATCGCGCATTGTATATCAATCGTGCCGGATGCAGGTGCGGAAACGGCCTCATGCGGCGAGCACCGGCAACCCAGTCCCGGCTACAAAATCGAAGGTCGGATCGTAGAAGACAGGCGCACGGGCGGGGTTCTCCGGGTCACTGTCCGGGACCACGATCGCCATTCCCTACCGCGCTCGGGTCAACACACCCGGTAGCGTTGACGACGTGGCGCTGGCGGTCCTCTTTGTCGGCCCTGATCCGGCGCCCCCTGAACTCGCGATGTCGCCAACGCTCATCCGGAAAGCCGAGGTCATCCAAATAAAACCGTCTGCGGACCGATGCCGGTTTCCGCAATGGGGTCCTCGGCATCAGGACGCGGCCAACACTCGCGCTTGGCGCGTCAGCGCGACTCCATCGTCTTCACGAAACGATCAAACAAATACGACACATCGTGCGGGCCGGGGCTCGCCTCCGGGTGGCCCTGGAAACTGAAGGCCGGCGCGTCCAGCAGCTTGATGCCCTGGTTGCTGCCATCGAACAGCGAGCGGTGCGTCGCCGTCACGTTCTTGGGCAAGCTGGACTCGTCCACCGCGAAGCCGTGGTTCTGGCTGGTGATGAGCACGTTGCCGGATTCAAGGTCCTGCACCGGGTGGTTCGCGCCGTGGTGGCCGAACTTCATCTTGAGCGTTTTGGCGCCGGCGGCGAGACCGAGAATCTGGTGGCCCAGGCAAATGCCGAACAGCGGCATCTTTTTCTTCATGAACTCGCGCGCTGCCTCGATGGCGTAGGTGCAGGGCTCGGGGTCACCGGGGCCGTTGGACAGCATCACGCCGTCCGGCTTGAGCTTGAACACCTCGGCGGCAGGGGTCTGCGCCGGCACCACGGTGAGCTTGCAGCCGCGGTCGACCAGCATGCGCAAGATGTTGCGCTTGACGCCGAAGTCGTAGACGACGACGTGATGCTTGACCGCGCCGATCTGCGTCTCGCGATTGGTTTCAAGCACCCATGAACCGGTGGTCCATTCAAACGGCTTGGAAGTCGTGACGACCTTGGCGAGATCCGCACCCTTGAGGCCGGGGAACTCACGCGCGGCGGCCAGCGCGGCCTTTTCGCTGATCTTCGCGCCGGCCACGATGCAGGCGTTCTGCGCGCCCTTGTCACGCAGGACGCGCGTCAGGCGGCGCGTGTCGATGCAGGCAATTGCAACGACCTTCTGCGCACTCAGATACTCGGAAAAATCTTGAGTCGAGCGAAAATTGCTGTGTGGGCGCGGCACTTCGCGTAGCACCAGTCCGGCGAGCTGCACCTGACCGGACTCGTCGTCTTCTGCATTGGTCCCGACATTGCCGATATGCGGATACGTCAGCGTGACGATCTGCTGACGGTAGGACGTGTCGGTGAGAATTTCCTGGTAGCCGGTCATGGCGGTGTTGAACACCACCTCCCCCGCCGTGCTGCCGTCAACGCCAATGGAAACGCCTTCAAACACGCTGCCATCAGCGAGGGCGAGGAGGGCCGGCTTGAGTTTCGTCATCGGCTCGAGAACTTCATTTGCGAGAGGACCAAGGCGTACTGCACACAAAACTCGGGGGGCTCGCGCCCCCCGGCTACCGCATCATTTGACCATGAGGAAAGCGAAAGCGGCTCCGCTCACGCCACCTCGCCATTCGGCGCGGCGGTCGAACCCATGATCTTCATGATCGCGGGTTCGACTCCCGCCCACACCAACCTCTGAATCTCAAAACTTGGCGGAGAGAGCGGGATTCGAACCCGCGATACGGTTTGACCCGTATACACGCTTTCCAGGCGTGCTCCTTAAACCGCTCGGACATCTCTCCGGGGTTGCAATTATACGCCGAGTCCTCAGGACTCCGTGCTGGTTTCTGCGGCGGCAGGAACGACTTTCAGCCGCGGCGGCTTGTCCAGACAGACGCCAGAACCGTCTTCGGCACGGGTGCCGAACGGCACTGTCTGCGCCGGCTTGGGCGGCAGGCGCATGGCCGACGGTGAATTGGGGATGGCCAGACCGTCGGCAGGACGCAGTTCCGGCACGACCTCAGCCGACTGATAGTCCTGCTTGACCAGGCAATAGGCACTGACACCACAGCCGCTCAGCCCGCAGCAAGCCATCAACAGCACTAGACGCATCATCAAATCACTCCAGCGGTACGCAGGGCCTTGCGTACGATTTCGTATTGACCCGTATCCAGGGGCACCAGCGGCAAGCGGATGCCAGAACCGATGCGCTGCATCTGCTCCAGCGCCCACTTGACCGGGATGGGACTGCTCTCACAAAACAGGTCGCGGTGCAGACCGGCCAGCGGCGCGTCGAGTTCCGCAGCGAGCTTCACATCGCCGGCCCGCGCGGCCCTGCACATGCGGCTCATGGCGCCCGGCGCGACGTTGGCGGTGACGGAAATGTTGCCGGCGAAGCCGAGCAGGATGGATTCGCGCGCGGTGGCGTCATCGCCCGAGTACAGCGCGAACGTCTTCGGCAGGCCAAGCGCGAGCAGTTCGCGCACGCGATGCATGTCGCCCTTGGCTTCCTTGGTGCCGACGATGTTCGGCAGCTGCGCCAGGCGCGCGACCGTGGCCGGCTGCATGTCCACGCCGGTGCGGCCGGGCACGTTGTAGAGGATCTGCGGAATCTGCACCGCCTCGGCTATGGCACGGTGATGGCGATACAGGCCTTCCTGCGGCGGCTTGTTGTAATACGGCGCCACCAGCAGCACGGCGTCCACGCCCACGTCCTTGGCCGCGCGCGTCAGCTCGATGGCCTCGCTGGTGGAATTGGCGCCGGTGCCACCGATCACGGGGATGCGGCCCGCGGCGCGGCGCACGATGCGACTGATCACATCGATATGCTCTTCCACGTCCAGGGTCGGCGATTCCCCGGTGGTGCCTACGGCGACGATGGCGTCGGTACCCTCCGCGATATGCCAGTCCACCAGGCCTGCGAGCGCGTCGTAGTCGATGCGTCCGTCCGGGTGCATGGGGGTGACGATGGCGACGATGCTGCCGAGGATCATGCGTAGAACCGGTAACCGGTACGGGCGAAGATGAGGTCGCCAAGTATACGCGCGCGCACCTCGGCTTGGCTCGGACCGCACTCACGAGCGGCCTCGACGGACGCGCGCGGCAGCCGCGGCTTGAGCCTGAAAAGGTTGGTCATTTGCACGCCGGCTCCATAAACTCGGGCCATCGATCAGCGAACCGGCTCATGACCAACCAAGACACATTGCTCTCTATTTCGGTGCTCGCCAGGACCAAGGCCAATGTCCCCTTGGAACTGTTCAGGGCCATCCGGGAGCGGGGCTGCGAGGTCGAGGACTGTCGGATTGCCCCCATCGGTGATCGTCTGGCCGCCAACCTGGTGGTCTCGGGCAACTGGAGCGCGCTGGGCCGGCTGGAAACTGCCCTGCCCGGCATCGCCACCAAGCTCGACCTGCAGGTGCGCTTCGAGCGCTGCGGTCCACGCACCCACAATCCGGAATTCCGGCCCTACGCGGCGGACGTCATCGCGCCGCAGCAGCCCGACCTGCTGGTACATCTGCTGGAATTCTTCGGCGGACAGGACGTCGAGGTGGCCGAGATCTCAACCCAGAAGTACGCCAGCACCTATACCGGCGCCGAGATGTGCAGC
>JBQTJH010000248.1:0-9730 GCA_052387335.1 Panacagrimonas sp.
CATTCATGACGTGGTCAACCTGTCGATCAACCAGACCCTGCTGCGCTCGATCATCACGCATCTGACCACCTTGCTGGTGCTGAGCGCGCTGTTCTTCCTGGGTGGTGCCAGCGTGCACAGCTTCGCGGTGGCCTTGATGGTGGGCGTGATCGTGGCGACGTATTCGTCGATCTACATCTCCACCGGCATCGCCATCGTGCTCGGCATTTCGCGCGAAGACCTGCTGCCGCCCAAGGAAGAAGTCGAGGAAGACGTAGTTTAAAAAGCAGGAAGGGCGGGCCATGCCCGCCGTCAGGCCTCGTTCCTCTTTCCACCGCGGCGGCCACGGGCCGCCCTAGCGTGAAAGCGCAAATCCGATGCCGACGCGGGTGATGGAATCGTTGTAGTCGGTCAGGCTCTCGCCATAGCCGTGAAAGCCGTAGGCCTGCCAGAACAGATCGCCCTTGCCGATACGCCAGCTATGTTCGATCTGGATGGCGCCGTGGCCGGTTGCGGGGTTGGCGCGCAGCAGGGTCTGGTTGATCGACAGGTTGACCACGTCATGAATGCCCGAGCGACGCTGGTTGATCAGGTTCTCACGCACGCGGTCATAGATGACCACGGTCTCATTGTTGGAGTAGCCGATCAGGGCCAGGATGCCGCCGAGCGTGGTGAGGTCGAACTCGACCCAGAACAGCGACAGGAAACCCAGGGTCATCAGCACGTCGTGGACCAGGGCGGCGACGCAACCCACCGAGAACTTCCACTCAAAGCGGAAAGCGATGTAGGCCATGATGCCGAGGAAGGCGAACAGCATCGCCAGACCGCCTTTCTCGGTCAGTTCCTCGCCCACCTGCGGCCCTACAAATTCGATGCGGCGCAGATCGATGCCCGCCGCCTCGCTACCCAGCGCCTGCAGGATCGCGGTGCTGACATTGGCCTGGCTGCTGTCCGTCGGTGGCAGGCGGATCAGCACGTCCTGGCTGGTGCCGAAATACTGCACCACCGCGCGCTCGTACCCGCCCTTGTCCAAGGCCTCGCGCACCTTGTCGAGTTCCACGGTTTGCGGATAGCTGACTTCCACCAACACACCGCCGGTGAAGTCGATGCCGAAGTTCAGGCCACGAAAAATCAGCAGCAGGGTCACGGCCACCGTCAGCGCGGCGGAGACGAACAGCCCCGTGCGCCGCTGCGCCATGAAATTGATGTTGGGGACTTGAGCGAAGAAGCGCATTTTGAATTCTCAGACTGTCATTCTGAGCGAAGCGAAGAATCTTCTACGACTCTTCGCGATGCTCGGGGAGTAGATCCTTCGCTTCGCTCAGGATGACAAAGCTTTGGCTACCAGATCGGCAGATCGGTCATGCGCGCGCGGCGCTGAAACACCAGATGCGCCAGCGCGCGCGAGCCGACGATGGCGGTGAACTGCGAGGCCAGAATGCCCAGGGTCAAGGTCACGGCAAAACCCTTGACCGGCCCGCTGCCGAGCACGAACAGCACGACCGTGGCGACCAGGGTGGTGACGTTGGCGTCGGCAATCGTCAGAAACGCGCGGTCGTAACCGGCCTCGATCGCCTGGTGCGGCTTCATGCCATTGCGCAGTTCTTCGCGGATGCGCTCGTAGATCAGCACATTGGCGTCCACCGCAATACCCATGGTGAGCACGATGCCGGCGATGCCGGGCATGCTCAAGGTTGCCTGCAGGATGGACAGACCGGCCACCAGCATCAGCAGGTTCAAGCCCAGCGCGAGGATCGCGAAGACGCCGAACACGCGGTAGTAGAACACCATGAACACCGCCACCATCGCCAGCCCCAGCATCGCGGCCTGGAACCCGCGCTTGATGTTGTCGGCGCCCAGACTGGGGCCAACGGTGCGCTCCTCGACAATATCCACCGGCGCCGCCAAGGCACCAGCCTTGAGCAGTAGCGCCAGATCGTGCGCTTCCTTGCTCTCCAGACCGGTGGTCTGGAAACGCTTGCCGAACACGCCGCGAATGCTGGCGATGGAAATCACTTCCTGAATATCGCGGTGCTCGCGAATCGGCTCGCCCTTGGCGTTGTAGGTGGTCACCACCTGGCGCTCGCGGAACAGCACGGCCATCGGCTTGCCGACGTTGTGCGTGGTGAACTCGAACATCTTCTTGGCGCCGGCGCCGTCCAAGGTCACCGACACCGCCGGCTGGCTGTTCTCGTCGACCGTGGGCTGCGCATCCACCAGCTGCGAGCCGGCGGCGATGATGTCCTTCTTCAGCAATACCGGGCGGCGACCTTCACGCGTGTAATGCAGCTCCGTGCCGACCGGGGCAATGCCGGTGGAAGCGGCCAGATCGGCGTCTTCCTCGGCCACCGCGCGATATTCCAGCGTGGCGGTGGCACCGAGCAGATCCTTGACCCGCGTGGTGTCCTGCACGCCGGGCAGCTGCACCACGATGCGATTGCTGCCCTGCCGCTGCACCACCGGTTCGGCTACACCCAGCTGGTTGACGCGATTGCGCAAGGTCACCAGGTTCTGCTGCACCGCGAAGTCCTGGATGCGCTTGGCTTCCTCGTCGGTGATGCGCACGCGCAGACTCAGTGGCGATTCGGGCACGTCCACAATCTGCAGCTCGCGATACTCGGCCACGATGTACTTGCGCGCCGCGTCGAATTTTTCGCTGTCCGCGAAATCGAGCACGACATCGCCACCATCCTGGCGACGGCCGGAATAGCGGATGTTTTCCTTGCGCAGGGCGGCCGGGATTTCGGTGATGTAATTCTCGATTGCCTTCTTGCGCACTTCCTCCACATCCACCTCCAGCAGGAAGTGCACACCGCCGCGCAAGTCGAGTCCCAGGGCCATGGGCTTGGCGCCGAGGCTGCGCAGGAAGGCCGGCGTACGCGGCGCCAGATTCAGCGCCACCACATACGAGGTGCCCAGACCCTTGCGCAGGGCGTCATTGGCCTTGAGCTGATCTTCCTCGCTGGAAAAGCGCGCCACCCACTGGCCATTCTCCAGAGCACCCGACTCGGCCTGCACCCCGGCGGCGGTCAGCACGGATTCGACGCGCGCGCCGAAGTCCGGCGCCAGCGGATCACCGGTATCGCGCGAAATCTGCACGGCCGGCTGCTCGCCGAACAGATTGGGCGCGGCATACAGGCCGCTGAGCAGCAGCATCAGCACCAGAACCGCGTATTTCCAAGTGGCGTAGGGACGCATGGATCAGAACCGGATAGCGGAGCGCTGCGGGAGCGAGCGTGCTCGCAACAGCTCAGGTCGGAGTCGCGGTCCTTCGCCTAGCTCAGGACTCGCGGCTACGTCAGGAATCAGAGCGCCTTGAGCGTGCCCTTGGGCAGCACCGAGGTCACGGCTGACTTCTGCACCTTGACCACCACACCGTCTGCCACTTCGAGCGCGACATAGCCTTCGGTGATGTTGGCAACCTTGCCGGCGATGCCGCCGTTGGTCACCGCCTCGTCGCCCTTGGCCAGGCTGGACAGCATCTGGCGATGCTCCTTGGTGCGCTTCATCTGCGGGCGGATCAGCATGAAGTAGAAGATCACGATCAGGATGATCAGCGGCGCGAACTGGAACAGGGGATTCGGCGCGGCTGCAGCAGCCTGGGCGTGGGCGGGGCTGATGATGAAGTCGAACAGGCTCATGGGAAGGTTGTGCGGAGCGGTCAAAAAATGGCCGCGGATTATGCCACAGGGGTCCGCCAACCCGGCCAGATCGACCCGCAATGACGGCAATGCGAGGCGCCGACCTGCGATCATGTCGGGATGAGCGATGATTTTTCCCTGTTCGTCACCTGCCCGCGCGGGCTGGAACCCCTGCTGGTTACCGAGCTGCTGAGCCTGGGGGCAACCGAGGCCAAGGAGCGCAGCGGCGGCGTGAGTTGCCGCGGTGAGCGCGCGCTGATCTACCGCGCCTGCCTGTGGTCGCGCCTGGCCAGTCGCGTGCTGCTGCCGCTGAGCCATTTCCCCCTGTCCAATGCCGACGATCTCTACGCCGGCGCGCGCGCGGTGGACTGGACGGAGGTGTTCGCCCCCGACTCCACGTTCTCGATCCAGGTCGCGGGCCATTCGGCAGCGGTCACGCACACGCACTACGCCGGCCTGAAGGTCAAGGACGCCATCGCTGACGCCTTCCGCGACAAGTTCGGCCGGCGGCCGGACGTGAACACCGAGCAGCCGGATATCCGCGTACACCTGCATCTGGATCGCGACCAGGCCAACGTGAGTCTGGATTTATCCGGTCAGAGCCTGCATCGACGCGGCTACCGCGCCAGCACCGGCGAGGCGCCGCTCAAGGAGAACCTGGCCTGCGCCATCCTGCTGCGTGCGGGCTGGCCGCAAATTGCAGCCACTGGCGGCGCGCTGATTGATCCCATGTGCGGCTCCGGCACCTTCCTGATCGAAGCAGCCTGGATGGCCGCTGATATCGCGCCCGGCCTGATCCGCGACGGTAATGGCTTCGACGCCTGGCTCGATCACGTACCGGCGATCTGGAGCGAACTCAAGCGCGAGGCACAGTCGCGCCGCGATGTTGGGCTCAAGAACCTGCCGCGTCTGGTCGGCCGTGACCTGGACTCGCGCGTGCTCAATTTCGCGCGCAAGAACGCACTCAACGCCGGGCTGGGTCAGGCCATCGAATGGCAGGCGGGCGATCTGCTGGAAGCACGCCCCATCGGAGACGTGCCGGGCCTGCTGGTCACCAACCCGCCCTACGGCGAGCGGATGTCGGCCGAAGGCGAGGTGATCAAGCTCTACTCGCTCCTCGGCGCCACGCTGAAAACGCATTTCCCCGGCTGGCGCGTGGCGGTGCTGACTTCGCGTCCCGACCTGGGCCCGCGCATCGGCCTGCGCGCCGACGCCGTGCACTCGTTCTACAACGGCGACCTGCCGTGCAAGCTGCTGCAGTTCGGCGTCGCGGCTGCGCCGGCAAGCGACAGTCCCTGGGCGCGAGCCGCGGGTCCGGTTGCGGCCGATACCAGCGTCGGCGCCAGCAGCGAGTTCGCCAACCGCCTGGCCAAGAATCGCAAGCATCTGGGCAAGTGGGCGCGAAGGGTCGGTGTGAGCTGCTACCGCGTGTACGACGCCGACCTCCCCGACTACGCGCTGGCGGTGGACATTTACCAGGGCGCTGACCTGCATCTTCACGTGCAGGAATACGCCGCGCCCAAGAGCGTGGACCCGGTCAAGGCCGAAAAGCGTTTGCGAGAAGCGCTATCGCAGCTGCAAGCCACATATGAATTGCCGTCCTCGCGCCTGCACTTTAAACAGCGCGTGGTGCAGCGCGGTGATTCGCAGTACCAGAAGCAGGGCGACGAGCTGCGTGTGCTGGAAATCGACGAACACGGCACCAAGCTGCTGGTGAACCTGGACGTCTACATGGACACCGGCCTGTTCCTGGACCATCGGCCGATGCGTCTGCGCCTGCAGAAAGAGGCCGCCGGCAAGCGCATGCTCAATCTGTTTTGCTACACCGGCGCGGCCAGCGTCCACGCGGCGGTGGGCGGCGCGGCGCAGACCGTGTCGGTGGATTTGTCCAACACCTATCTGCAATGGGCTGGCCGCAACCTGAGCCTGAATGGTTTTGCCTCCGGCATGGCCGAGCGCGAGCGCCCGGCCTCCGCCGAATCAAAGCCCTCGCCCTGGGGCCGCAAGCGCGCTGGGGCGGAGGCCAGCGAACCCGAGCATCTGCTGGTGCGCGCGGACTGCATGGCCTGGCTGCGCGAGGCCGCGAACCATCCCCAGCGTCGCTTCGACCTGATTTTCTGTGACCCGCCCACGTTCTCCAACTCCAAGAAGCTGATCGACGTGTTCGATGTGGATCGCGACCAGGTCGAGCTGATTCAGAACACTGCCGCCCTATTGGCGCCCGGCGGGGTGCTGTATTTCTCCACCAACAAGCGCAAGTTCAAGCTCGACCCGGCGGCGGTTGAAGGCCTGATCGCCGAAGACATCACCGCCCAGACCCTGGACGAGGACTTCAAGCGTCCGCCGCCCGCGCACCGCTGCTGGCGCATCCAACGCGCCTGAGTTGGGCACTGTCCAAATCTCTCGCCACGGGCGGTCGCAAAGGACATTGCCGAGCGGCCCGCGCGTTCCGTAGCCTTGCAGGCTGTCCAAAGTCTTAACCCAGGAGCTTTCCTCATGGCGACCTATACCGCGCCCGTTCGCGAGATCAACTTCGTCCTCAACGACGTGCTGGAAGTGGGCCGGCTGGCGCAACAGATTCCGACCTTCGCCGAGGCCACGCCCGATCTGCTGCTGGGCCTGGTGGATGAGGCCGCCAAGCTGATCGAGGCGCAGATCGCGCCCTTGAACGCGCCGAGCGACCAGCAGGGCTGCAAGATCAGCAATGGCGAGGTCACGGTGCCGGACGGTTTTACGGAGGCCTACAAGCTGTATTCCGAAGCCGGTTGGATGAGCCTGTGCAACACCCCGGATTACGACGGCCAGGGCCTGCCCTACACCTTGGCCAAGGTGGTGGAGGAAATGCTGTGCTCGGCCTGCGTGTCCTTCGCGCTGTATCCGGGCCTGACCACCGGCTGCTTCGAGGCGATCTACGCCAATGGCTCGGACGAGATCAAGAACACTTATCTGCCCAAGCTCTCGACCGGCCAGTGGAGTGGGACGATGTGCATCACAGAAGCCCACGCCGGCTCGGATGTGGGTGCGGCCAAGACCAAGGCCACGCCCAATGGTGACGGCAGCTATGCGATTGAAGGTCAGAAGATCTTTATCACCAGCGGCGAACTCAGCATGGCCGAGAACATCGTGCACTTCGTGCTCGCACGCCTGCCGGACTCCCCGCCCGGCGTGAAGGGTCTGAGCACCTTCGTGGTGCCGAAATTCCTGGTCAATGCCGACGGTTCGCTGGGCGAGCGCAACACCTTCATAGCCGCGAACATCGAACACAAGATGGGCATCAATGGTTCCTGCACCTGCGTCATGCAGTTCGACGGCGCCAAGGGCTGGATGGTGGGCGCGCCCAACACCGGCATCCAGAACATGTTCGTCATGATGAATCTGGCGCGCATCATGGTCGGCTTCCAGGGCCTGGGGCAGTGCGAGCTGGCCACGCAGAACGCCATTCGCTACGCCATTGATCGAAAGCAGGGCAAGGCCTTCAACGGCAAGCCCGAGATCATCGAGCACCCGGACGTGCGGCGCATGCTGCTGACCATGAAGGCCACCACCGAAGGCGCGCGCGTGTTGGCCTACGAGACCGCGTATTGGGTCGACGTCAGCCACCACCATCCCGACGCCGCCGTGCGCGAGGAAGCGCAGGACTGGGTGGACCTCAACACGCCGCTGACCAAGGCCTTCTGCACCGATAGCGCCGTGGATCTGGGCAGCCTGGCGATCCAGGTCTATGGCGGGCATGGCTTCATCAAGGAACACGGCGTGGAGCAGATCGCGCGCGACTCCAAGATCCTGTGCCTGTACGAGGGCACCAACGGCATCCAGGCCATGGACCTGGTGCGTCGCAAGCTGATGATGCATGACGGTCGCCTGACGCAGCGTTTCTTCCACGCCGTGCGCAGCGATCTCAACGCCGACGCCCCGCTGGGTTGGATCACGCGGCCGCTGGGTCGCGCGGTCGATGAACTCGAAGCGGCCACCCAGTATCTGGTGGACTCATTCAAGACCGCCCCCGATACCGCCGGCTTCGGCGCAGTGGATTACCAGCGGGCGTTCTGCCTGACCTATCTGGGTTGGAACTGGCTGCGCATGATCAAGGCTGCGGCCAAGCATCCGGATGCCGGCTTCCGCGAGGCCAAGACCGCAACCGCGGAGTTCTTCATCACCCGCATGCTGCCGCATGTGCACACGCTGCTCGCCACCGTGCGCGCGCCTACCGACAGTTTGATGTCCCTCAAGGCCGCGAACTTCTGAGTTCGCATCGCGCGACGCGCATTGGTCGGCCGCCGCGCGCCGCTAGGCGAGACTGCGTGCGCGGCGCCTGACGTTTGCCTCAGAATGACGGCCTCAAGGGGCCGCCCGGCTCAAAGAGGCAAGCGATGAGGAAGGAATCCATGAGGTTGCGCGCGGTTTCCCTGGGTCTGTGTGTGTTGCTGATGTCGGCCTGTGCCCTCAAGAGTCAGAAGCCCGATGAATCTGCGGCCGAGGGTGCCGCAACGGGCGGTGAATCCACACTCGCGCAGGCCCCGGTGCCGGTGTTGACCGAGAACGAGGTCATCAACAGCGTCGACGCCGAGCCGCCGCCGCGCGCGGAACCCAAACCGGAACGCGAGCGCGAGCTGGCGGCGCCCTCGCTGGATCCGGTCAGCATCGAAGAGCGTCTGCGCGCGCAGGACGGCGACGCCGCACCAGCCCGCGCGGGCAAGACCGCGAGCAAGACCAAGTCCACACCCCGGCCGTCACTGACGCCACCCCAGCCCAAGGGTCCGGTTGCACCCATGGCCGGCCGCGTCGGCGTCATGAACCTGATCGGCAACGAGCTCAAGCACGTTCACTCCAGCACCTTCGGCGGCCACGAGCGCGCCTTCAACGTGCAGTACGACTTTGGCGGCTATGTGATGGAGGAGCTGCGCAAGGCGCTGCTGACCAAGACGCCGTATCAACCGGTGGTCGTCAATTCAACCGGTGCGCTGCGCAAGGCTGCGCATGAATGGCAGGGCACCTGGGACGGCGAACGTTTCGGCGACGTCTACCAGCGCGAGTTCGACGGCATCATCAAGCAGAACCAGTTGGCGATGCTGATCATCGTCAGCTATCCGCCGATGAAGGACGGCCAGTTCCTGTCCGGCACCGAGTTGATCGGCTCAGGCATGTATACGCGCAGCGTGCTGGGCGGCACCAAGGTCGCGGTGTTTTCCAGTCTGCAGTTCTATCGTCTGGTCGGCGTGCCGGCCAAGCTGGTGATGCCGATTGCGCCGGCCGATGATCGCGGCCTGGGCGATCTGCCCAACGTCAAACTGCCCGACGATCTGGAAGAGCTGGCGCCGCGCTATCTGGTGCCGGTATACGAACCGCTGCGCACTATCGTCAAAAACAAGATTCACGGGCTGGTGTCGTTGCCGCGTAAGCTCGGACACTGAACGTGCGTGTACGGGTCGTGTGATCACGCGGCCAGCGCAGGTCATTTTTCCCAACGGAGAGCACCATGGGCGTGTACGACTTCACGGCAAAGAGTATCGATGGCAGCGAGCAAACCCTCGCCACCTACCAGGGCAAGGTCTTGCTGGTGGTCAATGTCGCCAGCAAGTGCGGCTTCACGCCGCAGTACAAGGGCTTGGAGAAGCTGTACCGCGACAACAAGGACAAGGGCTTGGAGATTCTTGGATTTCCCTGCGACCAGTTCGGCCATCAGGAGCCGGGCAACGAAGCCGAGATCAAGAATTTCTGCTCCCTCAACTACGACGTCAGCTTCCCCATGTTTGCCAAGATCAAGGTCAACGGCGATGACGCACATCCGCTGTACCAGTTCCTGAAAAAGGAACAGGGTGGTTTGCTCGGCATGGACTTCATCAAGTGGAATTTCACTAAATTCCTGGTGGATCGCAGCGGTAAGGTGATCAAGCGCTACGCGCCGACCGATACGCCGGAAGCCATCGGCAAGGACATCGTCGCGCTGTTGTAAGGCGAATACGCACAAAAAAGCCGGGCATTGCAGCCTGTTTCGAAACTGCAGCACTGCCGGATCAAGAGACGCCCCTCGCGAGAGGGGCGTTTTTGTTTTGAGTCGTTGAAGCGGAGAAATGCTCAGGCGGGCGCGAGCTGGCGGGTCAGAAAGCCGG
>JBQTJH010000249.1:0-15638 GCA_052387335.1 Panacagrimonas sp.
GACGCTCGAAGCCGGGCGCCTGAGGCCGATCTCCGCTACCTGAGCCTCGCGCTCGCGGGCGGCGTGCTCCTGGTGCACGCCGCGGCGAGTCTGCCGTCGTGGTCGCTGCTGCTGGTGCTGAGTCTGCCGGCCTTGCTGCCCTGGCGCGGTCGCCTGCTGTGGTCGGCCCTGGTTCTCGGTGTGGTGGCGAGCGTGTTGCAGGCGCAGACCCGACTGGCGGAGCGCTGGCCTGCCGCGCGACACGGTGCAGAAGTGCAGGTGCGTGGCCATGTGGTGAGCTTGATTGAACGCTCGCCGGGTTTTCGCAGCGACGATGCCGAAACCCTGCGCTTCGTATTTCAGCCACTGGACCCGGCGCTTCCCGCCCGCTTGCGCGTGTCCTGGTATCGCGCCGAGCAGGCCCTGCGTGCGGGTGAATGCTGGCGCTTGCAGCTGCGCGTGCGCACGCCGCATGGCTCGCTCAATCCCGGCGCCTTCGATTACGAAGCGTGGCTATACCGGCGCGGCATCGGCGCTACCGCCACGGTGCGCAGCGCCGAGCGCTGCGATGTCGCGCGGTACCTGCCGATTCTGGCAACGCGACAGCGCCTGATCGAGAAGCTCGACAGCTGGCTAGGCGCGCACTCGGGCAAGGCGATGATCGCAGCGCTCACCGTCGGCGACACGTCCGGCTTTCGCGACGCCGACTGGACCGTGTTCCGCGAAACCGGCACCAGCCATCTGGTCGCGATCTCCGGCTTCAATGTCGCGATTCTTGCCGGCCTGGCCTATCTGCTGCTGCGCTGGACCTGGCCGCTGTCGATGCAACTCGCGCATCGCATGCCAGCACAGAAGGTCGCCATGATCGCCGCGGCCGTTGCGGGACTCGCCTACGGATTGCTCGCGGGCTGGGAGTCGCCGGCGCAGCGCGCGGCGATGATGCTGGCCCTGCTGCTGATCGCGGCGCTGCCGGATCGCCAGGCGCATCCTTCGCGCGTGTTGGCCGCTGCCTTCGTGTTGATGCTGTTGTTTGATCCGTCGGTGGTCCTCAGCCCCGGGCTATGGCTGTCCTGCGGCGCGGTCGCGGCAATTTTCTATGTCAGCTCCGGCCGTCTGGGGCGGCCCAGCGCGTGGCGACTCGCGGTCCATCTGCAATTGATGCTGAGCCTGATCCTGGCGCCGCTGACGCTGTACTTCTTCCACGGCGCGGCCTGGCTCGGGCCGCTGGTGAACCTGATTGCGGTGCCGGTGATGGCGGTGCTGACGCCGCTGGTGTTGGCGGCGGTTGCCCTCGCTCAAATCCTGCCCGCACTGGGCATACCGCTGCTGGAATGGGTGGCTGATCTGTTGCACGTCTTGCAGCAAGCTCTGGCCTGGGTGGCGCTGCACGCACCGCGGGCCTGGATGCCGGCCAGCCCGCCAACCGCGGCCCTGGCGCTCGCGGTATTCGGTGCCGTACTCCTGTTTGCGCCGCGTGGCGTGCCACTGCGCGCACTCGGTGCCCTGTGCTTCGCGCCGTTGCTGCTGCCGCCGGTTGCGACCGTGCGCGGCCCGTTCGAACTGACCGCGCTCGATGTGGGGCAGGGCCTCGCGGTGCTGGTGCGTACGCCGAACCACACGCTGTTGTACGACGCCGGGCCAGCCTTCGAGGAAGGTTTTGACGCGGGCGAATCGGTGGTGGCGCCGTACGTGCTCGGCCTGGGTCTGCGCAGTATCGACCGCTTGTTTCTGTCGCACGGTGATCGTGATCACTCGGGCGGTGTCGAGGCCGTGCGCCGCTTGCTGCACGTGAAATCTGAACTTGGCACCGACGGCTATGCGTCCTGCGTCGAAGGGCAGAGCTGGACTTGGGACGGTGTGTTGTTCGAGGTGCTGCACCCAGACTCAAGCGACTGGTCAGACAACAACCGGTCGTGCGTGCTCCACATCTCCGCTCCAGAATTTAGCGCCTTGCTGAGTGGCGATATCGAACGCGGCGCCGAGGCCCGGCTAGTGCGCGACCACTCCGAGGCGCTGCGCGCCGATGTGCTGATTGCGCCGCATCACGGCAGCAAGACCTCTTCAACGCCGAATTTCGTCCATGCGGTTGCGCCGCAACTCGTGGTGTTCGGCGCGGGCTGGCGCAGCCACTACGGCCATCCGCGTCCCGAGGTAGTGGCGCGCTACCGTGAAGTGGGTGCGCGGCCGCTGACCACGGGCGTGGAGGGCGCGGTCCGCATCTGGAGCGAGGACAGCGGTGCCATCGCCAGCACATCCTGGCGACGCGAAGCGGCGCGCTTCTGGAACGCGCCGGCAGAACCCTGACTACAGGATGGTCGGGTTCGGCGCGTCGCCGTAGACCTTTTTCGGGTCGAAGCTCTTTTCGCTTTCCTCGAAGTGCAGCTCGCGCGTTTCGGAGCCTTCACCGGTGGGAATGGAGCGGTAGAAGCAGGAGCGATAACCGACGTGGCAGCTCGCGTCGCCAGGAATTTCCACGCGCAGCCACACCGCGTCCTGATCGTCGTCGATGCGCATCTCGACCACCTTCTGCACTAGGCCGCTGGTCGCGCCCTTGTGCCACAGCTGCTTGCGGCTGCGGCTGTAGTAGTGGGCCTCGCCGGTGGTGATGGTCTTCTTGAGTGCCTCGACATTCATGTAACCCAGCATCAGCACCTCGCCCGAACCGGCGGCGGTGGTGACGCAGGGTATCAGGCCGTGCTCGTCAAACTTGGGCGCCAGCTCATGGCCTTCCTCGACCTGTTCGATGGTCAGGCGCTTGGAGAATTCGACGTCGTTGGAGGACATGGCACGGCTCGGCAGCAAAAGCGGGGGCGCGATTATACGTGGGCCCGCTTGGGCGTAACTCAAGCCCGCGCGCGGGCGCCCTTCATCACGCCCTCGTAGGCGCGTACTTCCACCGCCTGGCCCGGATGCGCGCATGCAAGCCGCCGTGCCAGGTGTTCGGCGATGCGCTCCACGGTGGAATCCGTATCCAGCAGATCGACCGTGGACGCCGGCAGGCTCAGCTCGAAACGGCCTTCGGGAGCGTCATAGGCGAACGCGATGCGCTCGCCGTCCTGCGCCACCACGTCCTCGCGCGTGCCCAGGTAGATGTCGGTCCAGGCCAGGGCCTGTGCAGCCTCCAGGTCGGGTCGGCGTTGGCCGTCCATGCGGATATCCAGCCGTGAGCGGTGGCCGTGGGCAATGCGCTGGCACTGGCCATCGTGTTTCTTCAGGCCGTGGACGTAGTGATAGCTCGCGCCGTCGATGCGCTCCGGCCGCAGCGTCAGATGCAGACGCGCCACATTGACGGGCAGGATCGGTCGCAGCAGGTCTTGCAAGTAGTCAGCGGCGGCTTTTGAGTCAATGCGCGCCGCCGGCAGCAGGCTGAGCGCGCAGGCTGGGCTGCGGTGTTCCAGCCGCCCGCGCTGCGACTCGAACTGCAAGCGCACGGCCGTAGCGTCGTCCGTATTCAGTTGTAGCTGCGACGCGTGCGTCGGCACCAGCAGGCTGTGATCCAGACCGCCGTCGATGGCGCGCTTGAGCCGGCGTTTGACCTCGCCGAAGTCCAGCACCATGGACTGCGCGTCCAGATCGCCCTCCAACTCCACGTCCACGATCCAGCTCTCGCCCACAAGGCCGCGCTGCGCGTCCAGATAGGCGCAGTCGATGACGGTGAGGTGGTCGACGAACAGGGCAGTCATCTGGAGCGTGAGGAGTGAGGAGTAAGGACAGAGGACAAGAGGGTTGCAGACCCCTAGTTTAGAATGCGCGGCTCGCACGGCGGTTTTTTCGCTTGTTCCTCACCCCTCACGCCTCACTCTTCACCAAAAAATGGCCGTCACCCGTTTTGCCCCCAGCCCCACCGGTTTTCTGCACATCGGCGGTGAGCGCACCGCGCTGTTCTCGTATCTGTATGCCAAGGGCCGCGGCGGAAAATTCCTGATGCGTATCGAGGACACCGACCGCGAGCGCAGCACCCAGGAAGCGGTGGACGCCATCTTCGAGGGCATGGCCTGGCTGGGCCTGGCTGGCGACAACGCCGAACCCATCTACCAGACGCAGCGCTTTGGCCGCTACGCCGAGGTGATCGCGCAGATGCTCGCTGCGGGCACGGCGTATCACTGCTACGCCAGCAAGGAAGAACTCGACGCTCTGCGTGCCGAACAGCAGGCGCGCAAGGAAAAGCCGCGCTACGACGGCCGCTGGCGGCCCGAAGCCGGCAAGACCCTGCCGGCGCCGCCGGCCGGCGTGAAGCCGGTGGTGCGCTTCAAGAGCCCGAACGAGGGCAGCGTGGTGCTGAAGGATTTGATCAAGGGCGAGATCGTGTTCGCCGCCGAAGAACTCGACGACCTGATCATCGCGCGCAGCGACGGCACGCCCACCTACAACTTCTGCGTGGTGGTGGACGACATGGACATGGGTATCACCCATGTCATCCGTGGCGACGATCACGTCAACAACACGCCGCGCCAGATCCAGATTTTGCAGGCCCTGAACGCGACGCCGCCGGCCTACGCGCACGTATCGATGATTCTGGGCGCCGACGGCGCCAAGCTGTCCAAGCGCCACGGCGCGCTCGGGGTGACCGAATACCGCGCCATGGGCTTCATGCCCGAGGCGCTGCTGAATTACCTGGTGCGCCTGGGCTGGAGTCATGGCGATCAGGAGCTGTTCACGCGCGAAGAAATGCTGGCGAAGTTCGACTTCGATCACGTGTCGGCCAGTCCAGCGCGCTTCGACATGGAGAAGGCCTACTGGGTCAATCACCAGTACCTGAAGGTCACCGATCCGAACGTAATCGCGCCCGAGTTTGACTGGCATCTGCGCCGCCTGAATCTGGACCCCGCCAACGGCCCGGCGCTGACGGCCGTGATCGAACAGCAGCGCGAACGTTGCCGCACCCTGGTCGAGATGGCAGAAAAATCGGCCTTCTTCTACGCCGAGCTGTCCGGCTACAACGAGAAGGACGCGGCCAAGCATCTGACGAAGAAGTCCGCGCCGGTGCTGACTGCACTGATCGAGGCACTGTCCGCCGCCGAATGGCAGCCCGAAACCTTGCACGCCGCCGTCCACGGCGTGGCAGAAAAACTGGGCTTGAAGCTCGGCGACGTGGCGCAGCCGATTCGCGTGGCCATCGCCGGCATGGCGGTATCACCGCCCATCGACCAGACCCTGGCCCTGCTCGGTCGCGAGCGCGCGCTGGCGCGTCTGCAGGCGGCGGCGGTCAAGGCGGCCGGTTAGGCGGCGAACTTTAGTCTGGCCAGATTTGCTAAAATTCTGGCCAGAACCCGGAAGGATCGTGTCATGACCGAAGTCGGAACTCTCGAAGCCAAGAATCGCCTGTCCAATTTGCTGGACCAGGTGCTGCAGGGCGAAGAAGTGGTGATCACGCGTCACGGCAGGCCGGTAGCCAAGCTGGTGCCGATGCAGCCGGTGGATGCACGTGCGCTGCAAGCGCGTGAAACCATCCAGCGGCTCAAGGAGCTGCGGGACAGCATCAAGCCCAAGGGCAAGCCGATTCCCTGGGAAGAGCTGAAGAACGCTGGCCGCAAGTGGTGATTCTCGGGGGAGACAGGCTTGAGGATCGTTCTCGATAACTCGGTGACCTTGGGCTGGTTTCACCCGCAGCAGCTCACGGGCTACGGTGAAGCCGTGCTGTCTGGTATGGGCCATGACGAGTGGTTGGTGCCAGGGCACTGGCCGCTGGAACTCGGTAATAGCCTGTGGCAGCTCGAAAGGCGAAAGCGCATGGTGCGCGAACGGCGTCTCGTCGCCATCAACGAGGCTCTACAGCTCCCGATCACCGTGTTGCCGGTGCGCTTCGACCTGCCGCGGCTGGCCGAACTGGCGGAGCAGCATGACCTGACGACCTACGACGCCGCCTACCTCGACTGCGCAATGCGCAACAATGCGCGGCTGGCGACGCAGGACGCGGCTCTCAAGAAAGCGGCGAGCGCGCTCGACTGCTGGTTCGAACCCCCAAAGCACTGATCATGTCCATCAACATCACCTTCCCCGACGGCAACCAGAAGCAATTCGACGCACCCGTCACCGGACTTTCCATCGCGCAGGGCATTTCCCCGGGCCTGGCCAAGAAAGCCGCGCTGGTGTCCGTCAACGGCGAGCTGTGGGACCTGACCCGGCCCATTGAGGCCGACGCTCGCATCAGCATCATCACGCGCGACAAGCCCGAGGCGCTGGAGACCATCCGCCACGACGCCGCGCATGTGATGGCTCAGGCCGTGCAGGAATTGTTTCCCGGCACGCAGATCACCTTTGGTCCATCGACCGAGACCGGGTTCTATTACGACTTCGCGCGTGCCGAGCCTTTCACGGAAAGCGATCTCGAGAAGATCGAAACCAAGATGCGCGAGATCGTCAAACGCGATCTGCCGATCACGCGCGAGGTGTGGAGCCACGCCGAGGCCGTTGCGCATTTCCAGAACAGCGGCGAGCATTTCAAGGCCGAGTGGATACGCGAAGGCCTCAAGGACCAGACGCTCACCATCTACCGCCAGGGCGACCAGTGGCTGGACCTGTGTTTGGGGCCGCACCTGCCGTCCACCGGCCGACTCGGTACCGCGTTCAAGCTGACCAAGGTCTCCGGCGCCTATTGGCGTGGTGATGCGAAAAATGCGCAGCTACAGCGCATCTACGGCCTGGCTTTCGCCAACGACGATGAGCTGAAAGCGCATCTGAAGATGATCGAGGAGGCTGAGAAGCGCGATCACCGCAAGCTCGGCCGCGCGCTGGACTTGTTCCACCTGCAGGAAGAGGCCATGGGCCAGGTGTTCTGGCATCCCAAGGGCTGGACGCTGTATCGCACCTTGGAAAACTACGTCCGCAAGCAGCTCGATGCGGCCGGCTACCAGGAGGTTCGCACGCCCATGCTGGTGGATCGCCAGCTGTGGGAGGACTCCGGGCACTTGGCCAATTACCGCAAGAACATGTTCATCGCCGAGGTCGACGAGGGCGAGGTGGCCGGCGTGCAGCGCAAGGCGGTGCTCGCGGTCAAGCCGATGAACTGTCCCTGCCACGTGCAGATTTTCCGTCAGGGCATCCGCTCCTATCGCGACTTGCCGCTGCGCATGGCCGAGTTCGGCGCCTGCCATCGCTATGAACCAAGCGGCGCGCTGCATGGCCTGATGCGCGTGCGCGGCTTCGTGCAGGACGACGCGCACATCTTCTGCACCGAAGACCAGATTAGTTCGGAGACAGTGGCGTTCTGCGATCTGTTGAAGCGCATGTACACCGACCTCGGCTTCGTCGATGTGAGCGTGAAATTCTCCGACCGCCCCGACAATCGTGCCGGTGATGACGCGATCTGGGATCGTGCCGAAGGCGCGCTGAAGAAAGCGGTGGAGCAGGCCGGTCTGCCGTACACGATGAATCCGGGCGAGGGCGCGTTCTACGGGCCGAAGCTGGAATTCACCCTGCGTGACGCCATTGGCCGTGATTGGCAGTGCGGCACCTTGCAGGTCGACTTCGTGTTGCCGGAGCGACTCGATGCCGAGTACGTGGCCGAAGATGGTTCCAAGCAGCGGCCGGTGATGCTGCATCGCGCGGTGCTGGGCAGCTTCGAGCGCTTCATCGGCATTCTGATCGAGCAATACGCCGGCGGCTTCCCGATGTGGTTGGCGCCGGTGCAGGCGGTGGTGGCGCCGATTGTGTCGGATGCCGACGCATACGCCACCGAGGTCTGCGAGGCGATGAAGCGGGCCGGTCTGCGCGTGGAAGCGGATCTGCGTAACGAGAAGATCAACTACAAGATTCGCGAGCACGCTTCGCAGAAGATTCCGGTGATTGTCGTTGTCGGTCGCAAGGAAGCAGATGAAGGCACAGTGACCCTGAGATTCCGCGGCGAGGAAAGACAAGAGACGCTGCCGCTGGCCGATGCGGTATTGCGCCTGAGCGCCTGAAACCACGCGGGTGATCAGCGCGATGAAGGCACTGCTGTTGCTGCTGGGTCTGGGCCTCGGCGCCGTTGCGCACGCCGCCGCGCCGCAGATCAGCGGCCGCTGGCAGCAGGGCGCGCTGCTCGTTGGCCAGGTCACGCCGGGCTCGCAGGTGCGCTTCAATGACCGCGAGCTGAGTCTGAGTGCCGACGGTCGCTTTGTGCTGGGCCTGGCATTCGACGCGCCGCCCGCAGCGGTGATCGAGGTGCGCGAGGTTTCGGGCGATACCCAGCGGTTCGAATACAGCGTCGAGCCGCGCGTCTACGACGTGCAGAAGATCAGCGGCCTGCCTCAGGCCATGGTCGAACCGCCTGCGGCGGGGCTCCAGCGCATCGAGGCCGATCAGAAACTCGTAGCCGACGCGCGTCGCTTCGATACACCGCGCGCCGATTTCACCGGACCCTGGCGTTGGCCGGTGGCGGCGCAGGTCACCGGTATCTATGGCTCGAACCGCATTCTCAACGGCGTGCCCAAGCAGCCGCACTTCGGCATCGATCTGGCTGCGCCCGAAGGCGCGCCCGTGTGGGCGGCCGCGGGCGGGGTGGTGCGTCTGGCGCATCGCGACCTGTACTTCACCGGCGGCACTATCATTCTCGACCACGGGCACGGCGTGACGACCACGTACCTGCACCTGTCGCGCCTGGATGTATCGCCCGGGCAGCAGGTGGCGAGAGGAGAGGTGATTGGCAAGGTCGGCATGACCGGCCGCGCCACGGGCCCGCACCTGTGCTGGCGGGCGAATTGGTTTGAGGTCCGTCTGGATCCGTCTTTGTTATTGCAGGCCCAGCCAGCTAAAAAAGGAGAACAGAAAAAGTGAAGATCCTGGCAATCATGGTGCTGGTTCTGGCATTGGTCGTGGTGAGTGTCGGCGTGGTGCAGACCCTGCGCACGCCCGAGCATCTGTATGCCAAGGCCGGCAGCTTTGCCGGTTGCCCGGCCCGTCCGAGTTGCGTGTCCTCTCTGGCTCAGGACGACGAGCATCGGGTGGCTGCGCTTGGCTATGCCGGCGATGCCCTGACGGCCTTGGCGATGTTGCGCGAGGTGGTCGAGCGCATGGGTGGGCGCATCGAGCACGAATCCGCCGGTTATCTGCACGCGGTATTCACCACGCCCACGATGCGCTACCGCGACGATCTTGAACTGCTGGTGCTGCCCGAAGGCAAGATCGAGGTGCGTTCGATCTCGCGCTTCGGCTATCGCGATTTCGGGGTCAATCGGGATCGTGTCGAGCAGCTACGTCGCGGCTTCGAGGCCGTGCCGGGCTCCTGAGCGCGCGACTCCCGGCTCAACCCGGAGGCCAACCCAAGGGCCGCCCGCCGATCACGTGCAGGTGCAGGTGGAACACGCTTTGGCCCGCGGCCGCGCCGTTGTTGATCACCAGCCTGAACGCCTCGCCATAGCCGGCCTGCGCAGCGACGCTGTTCGCCACCAGCAATAGATGACCCAGCAACTGCTGGTCTTCGGGCGTGGCGTCGCACAGACGCGGCATCGGCTTGCGGGGAATCACCAGCAGGTGCATCGGCGCCTGGCCGTTGATGTCCTTGATCGCGATGCAGTGCTCGTCTTCGTGCACGAACGTGGCGGGGATCTGGCGCGCGATGATCTTCTCGAACAGGGTCGTGGACATGCGGGACTCGGGATGTTCGGATGGAGCCGCGATTTTACGCGATGCCATCAGCCAGACCGGTCGCGGTGTATTGCTACCATGCAAGTCCTATGAGTTTTGAACCCCTGCCGGACTACCGGCCGCTGACGGTCTACAAGCGCCTGCTGCGCTATTCGCTGCCGCATTGGCGTGTGTTTCTGGCGGCGACCGTCGGCATGGTGGCCATTGCCGCGACCGAAGTCGGCTACATGAGCCTGATGAAACCGCTGCTCGACGGCAGCTTCGTCGAGCGCGACCCGCAGGTGATCCGGCTGATGCCCTGGGCCATTCTGGGTTTGTTCGTGGTGCGCGGCTTTGCCACCTTCACCGCGACCTTCGGCATGAGCTGGATCGCGCGACACATCGTGATGCGCATGCGTGGGCAGATGTTTGAACACCTGCTGGAGATGCCGACGCGCTTTTACGATCGCATGAGTTCCGGTCAGCTGATTGCGCGACTGACCTATCACGTCGAACAGGTTGCGGATGCCACCACCAATGTGCTGACCACGCTGATCAAGGATGGTCTGACCGTGATCGGGCTGATTGGCCTGATGTTCTGGCTCAACTGGAAGCTGGCGGCGTTCACGCTCACGGCCGCGCCGCTGATTTCGCTGGTGCTGCGCTATGTGTCACGACGCTTTCGCAGCGTGCAGAAGCGCATTCAGGAGAACGTCGGTGTGGTCACGCAGGCCGCCGAGGAAACCATCAGCGGTCAGCGCGTGGTGAAGATCCACAACGCGCAGGCCTTCGAGCGCGAGCGTTTCGCCGTGATCAACGAGCGTGCCCGCAGTCTGGCCATGAAGATCGTCGCCACCAAGGCGGGCAGCGACGCGGTGATCCAGTTCATCGCTGCCATCGCCATTGCCGCCATCGTGTTCGTGGCCACGCAACCCGAGATGCTGGCGCAGATCACGCCAGGCACCTTCGTCGCCTTCATGGGCGCCATGCTCGGCCTGATGAATCCGATCAAGTCGCTGGCCAATGTCAACGAAAAGCTCCAGCGCGGTATTGCGGCGGCCACCGAACTGTTCCAGCTGATGTCAGAGCAGCAGGAGCCGCGCGGCGGCGAGCGCGCGCTGGATCGTGCAGAAGGTCGTGTGGAGTTTCGCGACGTGCAATTTCGCTACCGCGCCGAACTGGGTGATGCGCTCAAGGGCGTGAGCGTGAGCGTGCAGGCCGGGCAGACGGTGGCCTTCGTCGGGCGATCCGGCTCGGGCAAGTCCACCCTGCTGGCGCTGGTGCCGCGCTTCTATGACCCCGACGCCGGCAGCGTGCTGCTGGACGGCCACGATCTGCGTGAATACCCAACCGAGCGTGTGCGTGCGCAGGTCGCGCTGGTGGATCAGCAGGTGCGCCTGTTCGACAGCACCGTGGCCGGCAACATCGCGTATGGCCTGATTCCGCCGCCGGACGAGGCGCGCATCATCGAGGCAGCCAAGGCCGCGCACGCCTGGGAATTCATCGAAAAACTACCGCAGGGTCTGGCCACGCCGCTGGGGCCCAACGGCGCCAGCCTGTCCGGCGGCCAGCGCCAGCGCATCGCGATTGCGCGCGCACTGCTCAAGGACGCGCCGATCCTGATTCTGGATGAGGCGACTTCGGCGCTGGACACCGAATCCGAGCGCCTGATCCAGGCCGCGCTGGAGCGTCTGGTGCAGGGCCGCACCACCCTGGTGATCGCGCATCGCCTGTCGACGATCCAGAGCGCGGATTGCATCGTGGTGATGCAGGACGGGCAGGTGATCGAGCAGGGGCGTCATGAACAGCTGCTGGCGCTCAATGGCCACTATTCGGCGCTGCATCGCATGCAGTTTGAAGACGCCGATTGATGCCCGGTCTTCTGGAGCGCCGCTGGTATGCCGACGCGCCGCCACCCGCGTTGCTTCGGCCGCTGGCCGCGCTGTTCGGCCGGATTGCCGCCAATCGACGCAGGCGCTTGCAGGCAGGGGCGCCGCGTCTGCCGGTGCCGGTGATCGTGGTTGGCAACATCAGTCTGGGCGGCACCGGCAAGACGCCGTTCACGATCTGGCTGGTGCAGCGGTTGTGCGAATGGGGCTTTCGTCCGGGTGTCATTTCTCGCGGTTACGGCGCGCGCGCACCGCGCTACCCGTATCGCGTACAGCCGGACTCGACGCCAGGCCAAGCGGGCGATGAACCGCTATTGATCGCGCTGCGCACCGGCGTGCCGGTGGTGATTGATCCGGATCGCGTGGCCGCCGCGCGTGCGCTTGTTGAGAGCGGTGAGGTCGACGTGCTGGTGGCCGATGATGGCTTGCAGCACTACCGTCTGGCGCGGGATTTGGAGATCTGCGTGGTCGATGGTCAGCGCGGCTTTGGCAATGGCGCGCTATTGCCGGCAGGCCCTTTGCGCGAGCCACAGACGCGGCTGCAGGACATTCCGCTGGTGGTGATCAACGGCGGCGGCCTGCGCCTTACGCATCCCGGGCGCATCGACATGAATCTTCACGCCGAACTGGCGGTGCCGGTGCTGGCTGGCGAGGCCCTGGCATTGAGCGCGCTGCGCGGCAGGACCGTTCACGCGCTGGCGGGCATCGGCAACCCGGCGCGCTTCTTCGGCATGCTGGAACAGATGGGCATGCAGGTGATTGCGCATGCCTTTGCCGATCATCAGGTGTTCAGAGCCGAGGACATTGCGTTTGCCGACGAGCTTCCGGTGCTGATGACCGAGAAGGACGCGGTCAAATGCCGCGCCATCGCCGGTGCGCAGCATTACGCCGTGCCGGTGAGCGCGCAGATCGACACGGCGGGGCTGGCCCTTGTGCAACAATCCTGCGCCCGATTGAAGCTCTGACGCCATGCTCGACAAGCGCCTGCTCGACATCCTGGTCTGCCCGGTGACCAAGGCGCCGCTGGAGTGGCGGCCCGACTCCAATGAACTCTGGTGCCGTGCTTCGCGCTTGGCCTATCCCGTGCGTGATGGCATCCCGGTGATGCTGGAAGACGAGGCGCGACCGCTGACCGACGAGGAGCTGAGGTAGCCGCGCGGTGAACTTCAAGGTCGTCATCCCCGCGCGCTTGGGTTCAACCCGCCTGCCGCGCAAGGTGCTGCGCAACATCGCCGGCAAGCCGCTGGTGCGCCATGTATGGGAAGCGGCCAGAGCCAGCGGTGCCGACGAGGTGATCATCGCCACCGACGACGCCAGCGTCGCCAGCGAGTGCCAGGCTTTTGGTGCGCGTGTGGTGCCAACGGCCGCCACCCATCAATCCGGCACGGATCGCGTCAATGAGGTCGCGCGCACCCTGGGCTGGGCCAAGGACGTCATCGTGGTGAATCTGCAGGGCGACGAACCGCTGATGCCCGCCGCGCTGGTGCGTGACGCCGCCCAGCTTTTGGCAGACGACGGCGCGGCCGACATCGCCACCCTGTGCCATCCGCTGCATTCGGCGGAGGAATGGCTCAATCCCAATGTGGTGAAGCTGGTGATGGACCGGCGCGGCTACGCGCTGTACTTCTCTCGCGCCCCGCTGCCCTGGAAGCGCGATCCGGTGTCAGCGGTTGAAGCGGCGGCACACATGCCGCCGGAGTTGGCGTACCGGCACATCGGCTTGTACGCGTATCGCGTTGGCAGTCTGGCGCAGTTCAGTGAACTCCCGCCTTCGGAGCTGGAGCAGTGCGAAGCCCTGGAACAGTTGCGGGCATTGACGCACGGCTTTCGCATCCGTGTGGGCGTGACGGACAACCCGCCGCCGCGCGGGGTGGATACCGAAGACGATCTGGCGGCGGTCGCGGCGGTGTTGGCGCGGCGCTGAAATCAACGTCTGAGGCAGGAGCGCGTGCGCCTGCCTGCGCCGATCAATACTGCGAAGCCGGCACCCGGAAGATGGCGCCTTCCATGTCCTCGGTCACCTTGACCTGACAGGTCAGACGGCTGTTCGGGAACACGTCCAGCGCGCCTTCCAGCATGGACTGTTCGTCGGCGTCAGCGGCCGGCAGCTTGGACAACCAGCGCTCGTCGACATAAGCGTGGCAGGTGGCGCAGGTGCAGCTGCCACCGCAATCGGCCAGGATCCCCGGCACCATGTTGCCGGTGGCGGCCTGCATCACGCTGTCACCGACTTTGGCGTCGACCACGTGTTCGCGACCATTGGCTTCAATAAAGACGATCTTGGGCATCGGGGCAGGGCTTGGGAGTGCGGCGGACGGATGAAAGGTCGCGAAGACTAATCACGAAGCGCGCTCAGGTACATGGCGGCGAGCCCGGAGACTCCCGATTGGCCCCGGCTCGCACGGCTGCCGAGGCCGGTTAGAGCTTGATTTCGGCCCGCCCGGTCACTATCCTTCGCGGCCTTTCGCCATTCCCCAGCGACCCGCAAGGGTATCTGGAAGGGCAAAGACGACGTTGTCGCGCGGGCCGCAAGCGCGCTCGGCAACCGAACTATAACTACCGACGCAGGAAGCAATAAATGAGCACGTTCATGGCGAAAGCCGAGAGCGTCAAGCGCGACTGGTTCGTGATTGATGCCGACGGTGTGGTTCTGGGCCGACTGGCCACCGAGGTTGCCCGACGTCTTCGCGGCAAGCACAAGCCCGAATTCACCCCCCACTGCGACACCGGCGATTACATCGTCGTGATCAACGCGGCCAAGATTGTGGCCACTGGCAACAAGCTCAACGGCAAGGACGGCAAGATCTATTGGCGCCACACCCAGCATCCGGGCGGCATCAAGCAGACCTCCATGCAAGACCTGCTGGCCAAGCATCCGGAGCGCCTCATCGAGAAGGCCGTCAAGGGCATGCTGCCCAAGGGTCCGCTGGGTTATGCGGTCTATCGCAAGCTCAAGGTGTACGCCGGTGCCGAGCACCCGCACACCGCGCAGCAGCCGCTGCCCCTGACTATCTGACCGGTCCCGAACCATGGCTAAGACTCCTACCCAGAATTACGGCACCGGCCGCCGCAAGACCGCCACTGCCCGCGTGTTCATGCGTCCCGGCAAGGGCGACATCCTCATCAACGACAAGACCGTTGAGGCCTACTTCGGTCGCGAGACCTCGCGCATGCTGGTGCGCCAGCCGCTGGAACTGTGCGACGCGATGACCCGTTTCGACATCAAGATCACGGTCAGTGGCGGCGGACCCTCGGGTCAGGCCGGCGCTATCCGTCACGGCATCACCCGTGCGCTGATCACCTATGACGAGTCGCTGCGCCCTGCATTGCGCGCTGCCGGTCTGGTGACGCGCGACGCCCGTGAGGTCGAGCGCAAGAAGGTCGGTCTGCACAAGGCCCGTCGCGCTCCGCAGTACACCAAGCGTTAAGTTTGTTGTGGATTCTGCGGTGGGTCAGACCACCGCAGAAGGTTTCGGCAAGACGGTCACCGTTGGGAGATCGTCTAATGGCAGGACAACAGATTCTGACTCTGTTTATCTAGGTTCGAGTCCTAGTCTCCCAGCCATCCGTCTTGTCGCTTTGATCGCAACTTAAGCAGGTATTTACGTTAATCGGCCCGCCTTCTCGGCGGGCCTTTTCTTTTTTGCGCTGTGCGGTATTGGTGCGGGTCGCCGCGCTGATCTTCCGCATCGCGGTATAGGCTGGGGTTGCGTGGGGCCGGCCGTGCCCAGCGCTTCGCTCTAAACTTCTGCACATGTTCTCGCCGATCGTGCTGTCCCTGCTCATCCTGCTGATGGCCGCATAGACCCGATCGACGAGTATCGGCGGCGGATCAACCAAAGCATCGCGGCTTGACCGGTACAGCTCGCGTGGGGCGGGTTAGGCGCAAGCCGTAACCGGCCTTCCGCGTGCTCACCGGTCATTCTCGGAAGGCGGGTCACGCTGCGCTTACTCGCCCTAAGAATAAAAGGGGTCAGACATGATCGAGTGCAGCAAAGCCGATCAACGGCGTCAGACTTTGCCCGCCGCCCACGACGCACAGATCAACTCACCATGAGTTGCCGCGCGCCTGAAAGTTTTGCCGCTGCTTTGTCGAATGTCACCAAAGCAGCGCCTTGATCTTGGTATTGGCGATGAATCAGCCGGTCCAGGAATCCGGGTTTTGCAGTAGCCAGTGCGGGTGTTGCCAACACCTCCAGAGCGGCCGGTGAGGCGTGGATGCGCTCG
>JBQTJH010000250.1:0-6916 GCA_052387335.1 Panacagrimonas sp.
CGCGACGAACACCGTCAGCGCATAATCCAATCCCCTGCTGCACCGCCCTCCTCAGGCGGCCGACATCCCCCGGAATACCCGGCCGGCATCAATCGGAATCAGTGGCCGACTTCGTCGGAATGCGCAGCATCGGGTGATGCCGAGCGTGAGTCAGGGCTCTGCCGGCGCCGCCGAGCGCGAAGACACGCGGCGGTCGCCGAGCTTGTAGTCGAGTCCGTTCGACCCCTGGCGGTCAGGTTGTTTGGGCCGGATCACCGGGCCGGTTGCGTCATCGTCCGCGCGGCTCTACACTTCGCGCCCTTTTTTTGCGGTTGCGAGTGGGCATCATGAAAGACGGCATCCATCCGAATTACGGTCACGTTGTGTTCAAGGACAACGCGGGCGGCGCGACCTTCCTGATCCGCTCCACCATGGGCAGCAAGGACAAGATCAAGTGGGAAGACGGTCAGGAATATCCGTTGATCAATCTGGATACGTCCTCGGCCTCGCATCCGTTCTACACCGGCAAGCAGCGCGTGGTGTAAGCCGGCTGTCGTGTGGTCAAGTTCAAGAAGCGTTACGCGGGTTCCAAGTAAGTCCGGGAAGCCCGGGAAAAAGCCGCGCGATGCGCGGCTTTTTTGTTGGCGCAGCGGCAAAGGTCGGGTCTGAATGGCACGCCGCGTGCGTCCTCAATGCTGGATTGATGCGGGTCTGTGCTGGCGGCGGTCAATGAAAAATCGCTAAGCTTGCGGTCTGAGTCATCAGACGCGAGTGAATGCGAGATGCGGTCAGCTCAGGCCGACCCACCCATTCCCCGTATGCCCGGAGCGACGCGATGCGCACAGCGCAGGCCTCGCGCACCGTTACGATCAACATTCAAAAGCAGGGAGCTAGCGGATGAGCAGCGCCACCTACAGCCTGGTTAACAACGCAACCGGGGAAAAGACGGACCTCCCGGGTATCAGCGGCACGCTCGGGCCGGTGGGCCTGGACGTGGGCAAGGTGTACGACAAGCTGGAAGTCTTCACCTATGACCCCGGCTTCACCAGCACCTGCTCGACCAAGTCGGCCATCACGTATATCGACGGTGATCAGGGCGTGCTGCTGTATCGCGGCTACCCGGTGGCGCAGCTGGCCGAGCACTGCAACTTCATCGAAGTGGCTTACCTGATCCTCAACGGCGAACTGCCGAACGAAGATCAACTGGCGGATTTTGACGGCAACATCCGCAAGCACACCATGATCAACGAGTCCTTGAAGAATCTCTTCGACGGATTCAACTACGACGCGCATCCCATGGCCATGCTCACCGGCGTGGTCGGTTCGCTCAGTGCGTTCTATCACGACACCACCAACAACAAAGACCCGCGCCATCGCGAAATCTTCGCGCACCGCATGATCGCGAAGATTCCGACCATCGCGGCGGCGGCGTACAAGAAGTATTACGGCCAGCCGTACATGTACCCGCAGAATCACCTGGATTACTGCAGCAATTTGCTGCACATGATGTTCGCGGTGCCGGCCGAGCCTTATGTGGTCAATCCCATCGCGGCCAAGGCGCTGGACGTGCTGTTCATCCTGCACGCCGATCACGAGCAGAACGCGTCGACGTCCACGGTGCGCATGGCCGGCAGCACTGGCACCAATCCCTACGCGGCGATTGCCTCGGGTATCGCGGCGCTGTGGGGCCCTTCGCACGGCGGCGCCAACGAAGCCGTGCTGACCATGCTCGATGAAATCGGTGACGTGAAAAACGTCCAGGGGTTTATGGACAAGGTCAAGGACAAGAACAGCGGTGTGCGCCTGATGGGCTTTGGCCATCGCGTGTACAAGAACTTCGACCCGCGCGCCACCATCATCCGCGCCGAATGCCACAAGGTGCTCAAGGCACTCAATGTCAGCGACCCCAAGCTGGAACTGGCGATGAAGCTGGAAGAGATTGCGCTCAACGACGACTACTTCAAGGCCCGCAAGCTCTACCCGAACGTCGATTTCTACTCCGGCATCATCTACAAGGCGCTCGGTATTCCGGTGAACATGTTCACGCCGATGTTCGCGGTGGCGCGCACCGTGGGTTGGGTGGCGCACTGGATCGAAATGATTTCCGACCCCGGCATGCGCATCGCACGTCCACGCCAGATCTACACCGGCGCGGCCGAACGCGGCGTCACGCCGATCGCCAAGCGCTGAGCCGGGGTCGCGAACCCTCCCGCACCCGCACGAGGTCGGCTGTCGCCGCCCTCGTGGCACCGTGTCGGGCTCGCACCCCTTGATGCGCGTCGGACGTCCGCGTCAGATCTACACCGGCGCTGCAGAACGCGGCGTCACACCGATCGCCAAGCGCTGATCGGCTTTGGTGTGAAGGAAGCCCCGCTGCGGCGGGGCTTCTTCGTTTCAGTTCGGATTCGTGCGGCAGCCGCTTGCCAACGCCGCAATCCTATAGGTTGCGATACGTAACCCATGGGGTTACAGTTTGGGCGTGATCAAGTCATTCGCACACAAAGGGCTTGAACGGTTTCATCGCTCTGGTAGCAAAGCGGGCATTCAGGCGATTCACGCGCAGCGTTTGCGGCTGATTCTGGCTTTGTTGGAGCAGGCCCGCGTGATCGAGGACATGGACGCGCCCGGCCTGTCACTGCATCCACTGCGAGGGGCCCTGGCCGGGCAATGGGCGGTCACGGTGCAGGCCAACTGGCGCGTGATGTTCCGCTTCAAGGACGGTGATGCGGAAATCGTCAACTATCTGGACTATCACTGAAAGGAATACGCCCATGACGCAGTTCAACCCTCCGCATCCCGGAGAAATTCTCGACGAGCTTTGGCTGCAGCCGCTGGAGCTTTCCATCACCAGGGCCGCCGACACACTCAAGGTATCGCGCAAGACGCTGTCCGAGATCGTGAACGGCCGCGCTGCCATCAGCGCTGAAATGGCACTCCGACTTGAGTTGGCGTTTGGCAAGAGCGCCGAAAGCTGGCTGGGCCATCAGGCGGGCTACGACCTGTGGCAGTTGCAGGGACAGCGTAAGCGCTTGGGAATTGCCCGCCTCGCCGCTTGATCAAGGCTCGATCAGAGCGCCCAGTTGCGCCGCGCTCAAGCGCCGCGCGGGCTTGCCGTCTATGGGGGACAGCGGCGGGTTGCGCTGGCTGTCGTGCTCGAACACAGCGATGTCCACGCCGATATCGTCGGCCTCCACGCACAACAGGGGCACCTGCTGATCACGGCCGTCGGCCATGCGGTAGCGCCGTTCGTCCTGCTCAAAACGGACACGGCGATCATGCAGCAGGATTTCCACCGCCTCGGGTTGATCGGCCTGCACGTGAATCTGTACGCGATGACCGTCGCCGATGGCGCCGCTGACCGCACCGCCGGACAGCTTCGGATCAAACGCCGACAGCAGGCGCATCACGCGCAGTGCGGTGGCGCGCATGCGCGCGAGCTGGTCGCGGTAGGCCTGGCCACCAAACAGCTGCTGGCGCTGCAAGACCGCGGCCTCAACCTGGGTGTTTTCCGGCAGCGCGGTGGCGCGGCCGGCACCAAGGCGTTCGGCCGCCTTGGACTTGGCCACGCGATAGTCGGTGTGACCTTCCTCGCAAATCAGGCGCGCCGCTTCGTCGCAGATGGCGTCGCGGCTGACGGCAGGGCGTCCCATGGCAGGCTGGTGCAGGGCAATCAGAACAACTCGTCCACCGGCACCGCCTGCGTGTCCTGATGCAGCGGATTGGTGGCCTGCGGAATCTGGTCGTCGGGGACGTACTCGAGGATGGCGTCGGGATCGCCGCCGCTGGCCAGACCGCCGGTGGCGCGGTCGATACGGACATTGGCCAGGCCCGGCGGGCGCGGCCGAGGTGATTCGACGCGATCCTTGAGCGCCACGCGCATGAAGTCCATCCACATCGGCAGCGCGGCACGGCCGCCGACCTCACCGCGACCCAGCGGCGCGGGCTGGTCGAAGCCCATCCAGACCACGGCGACCAGCTCGCCGTTGTAGCCGTTGAACCAGGCGTCGGTTTCGTCGTTGGTGGTGCCGGTCTTGCCGGCGATGTCCTTGCGCCCGAGCTTGCGCGCCTCGGCGGCGGTGCCGCGGATGGTGACCTCGCGCAGGATGTCGTCCACCAGCCAGGTCGCGCGCGGGTCCATGATCTGCGGCGCCACCGGCGGTGTGGGCGCGCCAGCGGTGGACACGGGTTTTGCCGCGGCCGGATTCTTGCCCGCGGTCTCGGCGCAGAGCGCGTCGCAAAACGTGGGCGGCGTGGCCGTGAACAGCACCTTGCCCTGAGCATCGACGATGCTCTGGATCACATAGGGCTGCACGCGAAAGCCGCCGTTGGCGAGCACCGCATAGGCCGAAGCCATTTCCAGCGGCGTGTAGGAGCCGGTGCCCAGGCCCATGGACAGATCGCGCGGCATGCGTGCTTTTTCGAAGCCGAATTTTTCGATGTCATTGCGCGCGGTATCGATGCCCACCGACTGCAGCAGGCGAATCGTCACCAGGTTGCGCGACTGCACCAGAGCCTCGCGCAGACGCATCGGACCCTTGAAATCGCCGTCGTAGTTTTCTGGACGCCAGGCGCCTTCAAGCTGCGAATCCTCGAACACGACCGGTGCATCGAGCAGCACCGTGGCCGGCGAGTACCCGTGCGTGAAGGCCGAAGCGTAGAGAAACGGCTTGAAGCCGCTGCCGGGCTGGCGCCGCGCCTGCGCCGCGCGGTTGTACTTGTTGAGTAGAAAGTCATAGCCGCCGGTGGCTGCCTCGATGGCGCCGCTGCGCGGGTCCAGCGCCACCAGCGCCCCCTGCACCTCCGGGATCTGCGCCAGGCGCCAGCTGTCCTTGTCCGCCGCACGCACGCGCACCACGTCGCCACGCTTGACCGGCTTCTTGGCCGACAAGCCGGCCCACTTGAAGTGGGCCGGGGCGATATCAACCAGGATTCGTCCGGGCAGCAGCACGCTCAGCTTGTCGGGAGAAAAGCCGATCACCACCGCCGGCACCAGACCGGCAACAGCCGGCAGCTGTGCCAGCCAGTCATCCATGGCCTGGGCCTGTTCGCCGGACTCGGTGAGCAGCGCGTCGGGCAGACGGGTTTCGACGCCGCGCCAGCCGTGGCGCTCCTCGTAGGCCAGCAGGGCGGTACGCAGCGCCTGATTGGCGGCGATCTGGCGCTCTGAATTCACGGTGGTGGTAATGCGGTAACCGGATACATAGGCGGCGTCGCCAAACTTGGCTACCACCTCGGCGCGGGCCATTTCGGCCACGTAGTGGGCGTCGGTCTCGACCTGGGAGGGCGCGAGCACCACCGAAATTTTCTCCGCCAGCGCAGCCTGGTAGTCGAGCTCGGCCAGCTTGCCCAACTCGCGCAGACGCCGCAGCACGTAGTCCCGACGCTCCTTGGCGCGCTGCGGCGAGGTCACCGGGTTGTCGCGTGACGGCGCCTTGGGCAGGCCAGCGAGCAGTGCCGCCTGCGACCAGCTCAAGTCCTGCGGATCGCGGCCGAAATAGATCAGGCTGGCGGCGCCAACACCATAGGCGCGCTGGCCGAGGAAGATCTTGTTGAGGTAGGTCTCAAGAATCTGCTGCTTGCTCATCTCCTGTTCGATGCGCAAAGCCAGCAGGATTTCGCGGATCTTGCGTTCGTAACTGCGTTCGGAGCTGAGAAAGACGTTGCGGGCCAGCTGCATGGTGATGGTGCTGCCGCCCTGGCTTTTTTCGCCGGTAGTGGCGAGCAGCAGCGAGGCGCGGGCCAGGCCTTGCCAGTCCACACCGGGGTGTTCGAAGAAGCGGTCGTCTTCGGCGGCCAGGAAGGCGTCGATGATCCGCGGCGGGATCTGGTCGTATTGCAGCGGTGCCCGGCGTTCGGCGCCGAACTCGCCGATCAGCTTGCCGTCGAGGGTATAGACGCGTAGCGGCACCTGCAGTTGCAGTTCGAGTAGCGTTGAAACTGGCGGCAGGGTGGGTTCGTAGTACCAGCGGGCGGCCTTGAGCAGGATGAAGGGCGCGGCCACGGCCAATGCGGCCAGAGCTGCGGCGATCCACAGGACGATACGGGCGGGTCGGGACACGTCGGGGTTATTACGGTTGTGGCACCGCAAAAATCACGGGCGGCTTATGGAGCAACATCAGGGAGTTGTTGAAACAACTTATCGTTGCTGCGCAGGATGACTACGGTATATTAGGTTGTGGGGCGGGGATCGTCACTCACCGCCAGGGGGATTCAAAAACGAGGTTTGCGGAAGGCGCGTCATGTCGATCTTGCATTCGCTGTTCGGCGGCGGGAGTAACGAGCTGGTGGGGCTCGATATCAGCTCAAGTGCCGTCAAGCTGTTGGAGCTGTCCCGTCGCGGCGATCAATATCACGTCGAAACCTACGCGGTGGAGCCGCTTGCGCCCAACGCCGTGAATGACAAGCAGATTGCCGATCCACAGCTGGTGAGCGAGGCGCTGATCCGTGCGGTCAATCGTGCCGGCACGCGGACCAAGCAGGTGGCCATTGCGGTCGCCGGCGCCTCGGTCATCACCAAGATCGTGCAGCTGTCTGATCAGCTGTCGGAGTCGGACCTCGAAGAGCAGATCAAGGCCCAGGCCGACCAGTACATCCCCTATCCGATTGATGAGGTCAGCCTGGACTTCCAGGTGCTCGGCGCCAGCGACAAGGGTTCCGGCAACGCCGACGTGCTGCTTGCCGCCTGTCGCCGCGAACAGGTGGAAAGCCGCTGTGCGGCGGCGGAAATCGCCGGACTGATTCCGAAGGTTGTCGACGTCGAGGCCTATGCACTCGAGAACGCCTGCCAATTCCTGCGTCACCAGATGCCGGCCAATGGCGTCAAGAAAACGGTGGCAGTTTTCGACATGGGTGCGAACACCACCTCGCTGCTCGTGCTGCACGACCACCAGACGGTCTACACGCGCGATCAGGCCTTTGGCGGCAAGCACCTGACCGA
>JBQTJH010000251.1:0-8083 GCA_052387335.1 Panacagrimonas sp.
GGCGCTCAAGATCGGGTTCGATGCGGTTGGCGGCGCCTTCGCGCACATAGCGCAGAGCCGCCTCGATCTTGCCGCGCGCCACCTGCTTGGCCGCGAGCTGACGCAGCTCACCTTCCAGGCCGCGGAATTCTTCCGGCGCCTTGAAGCTGAGATCGAAGTAACGGTGATTGACCGAGCGCATCTCCCAGCTCAGCCGGCCCCAGCTGCCCTGTGATTCAACCCGGGCATAGCCCGTCATGCTGCGAATCATGCTGCCCGCCATATTTTTTGCCCCGCTCAAAAAGTTCGGGCGGCACAAGGCCGCCCGAAGGTCCGACGCGTTCAGACTTGCGCCCGAAAAGCCGGTATGCCCGGCCTGATCGTGCAGATCAGGTGCTGGGCGCAGCCGCAGGTGCCGGAGCCTCAGCGGCGGCTGGCGCTATCGACGGCATAGCGTCCATGACTTTCTTGGCCGCGCTTTTGGCCTTCTTCACCAGCGTTTTGACCGTGGCTTTGGCACCGCCTGCTTTGGCTTCAGCCTTGGCCTTGGCTTTCTTGGCAGACTTCTTGGCGGATTTCTTCGCCTTGCCGCCCACCTTCTTGGCCTTGCCGACTGCCTTCTTCGCCTTGGCCTTGGCCTTGCTCACTACCTTCTTGACGGCGGCCTTGGCGGCACGCACGGCTTTCTTGGCGGGAGCTTTCTTCACTGGCTTCTTGGCAGCCTTCTTCACCGACTTCTTGGCAACCGACTTCCTGGCAACCGACTTCTTGGCTGCCTTTTTCGCCGGACCCTTCTTGCCTACCTTGGACTTCACCGCCATTTCCCTACCCTCCGCTGCGTTTGCAGAACGACCCCATAAGATGTAACGAAGAAATTGTTCTTCTTCGTGCTTTCGGACTTTATGCGCTTGCCTAAAAAAGTCAATCAAGTTTGCCGCGTGATCATCGCCTTGATGACGAGTGTTTTCGTCGCATGTGCGATGGCTACACCGGTGACGTCCGCACACGATGAAATCTGCAAACGTCGCTGGCGCCTGCTGGAAACACGACACCATGAGGTTTCGCACTTCACGCAAGGTCTGCTCATTGAACACGGACGCATGTATGAAAGCACCGGCTTGTACGGTGCTTCTGCAGTTCATGAAATCGAACTAAATAGCGGTCGCGTGCTGCATTCGCGCGCACTGCCGCGCAAATTTTTTGGTGAAGGACTTGCTGCAGTGGGCAACAAACTGGTGCAGATGACCTGGCGCGAGCAACGCGCCTTCATGTTCGATCTCGATCTCAATCCGCTCGGCAGTCTTGCCTATGAAGGCGAGGCCTGGGGTCTGACGACGATGCATCGCGATGGCCAAGCGCTGCTGCTGATGAGTGATGGGAGCAATGTGCTGCGATGGCTCGATGCCAACACCCTGCACGAACGCCATCGCATCCAGGTCCGCGAACGCGGTCGGCCGGTCACGCGCCTCAATGAACTTGAAATGATGGGAACAGAACTCCTCGCCAACATCTGGCATGAGGATCGGGTCCTGGTGATCGATCCCGACACCGGCACCGTGCGTGCCTGGTTCGACTTCGCTGCACTGCGAACACAGCTGCGATGGCCCGGCGGCACTGTGCCGCCGGAAACCGATCTCAATGGTCTGGCCTATGACGCTACAACGCGCCGGCTGTTCGTTACCGGCAAGCGCTGGCCACTCATGTTCGTCGTGGAGCCCGGCGCCTGTGCAGCACTTGAGACAAAAGGTAACTGATCGTTCCTTGTCGTCCTCATGCCGGCCAAAACAGGGCGCCGGATTGTTCGAGGCAATTCCCTATATTTCTGCTTTGATTCGCGAATTGGAGCGTCCGACTGGGCCTGCATGCTGGTCCACACCGGCGAGGGCAAGCCGCACCAGAACAAGAGCCTGATCGTGGTGCCGCTGGACGCCAAGGGTATCGACCGCAAGACCAAGCTGGACAAGCTGGGCGTGCGCTCGTCCGACACGGCGATGATTTTCCTGGATGAGGTCCGAGTACCGCCTGGCCGAACTACGCACCGAGGTGGAATCGCTCAAGGCCCTGACCTGTCAGGCCACCGAGGAATACGTGGCCGGCGGCGATGCGCTGATGCTGGCGTCCATGGCCAAGCTCAAGATCGGACGCGTGTCGCGCGAGGTCACCGACGCCTGCCTGCAGTATTGGGGCGGGCAGGGGTATATGTGGGAAAGCAACGTGGCACGTGCCTATCGCGATACCCGTCTGGTCTCCATCGGCGGAGGCGCCGACGAAATCATGCTCGGCATCATCTGCAAGCTGATGGGCAGCTTACCGAGCAAGCGCAAGCACGAAGCCAACAAGACGGCGCGCGAGTAAGCCAGAGGACCATATTCCGGCTGCCGCGGGGATTGAGCCTGAGAACCCATTCCCGCTGCCGCGGGAATGGGGCAAGGGCGCCGGCCTTAAACTCGCGCCGCATGTTCAGCCTCGTCACTTCCGCCGCCTCGGTATTCCTGGCCGCCGCCCTGTTGCTGGCCGGCCAGATGCTGCTGTCGACCAACCTGAGCCTGCGCATGGCGATGGAGGGCTTCAGCCCCGGCACCATCAGCCTGGTGATGATTCACAACTCCTTCGGCTTCATGCTCGGCTCCTACTTTGGGCCACGCCTGATCCGCAGGGTCGGGCACATCCGCGCGTTTTCGGCCTTCGCCGCGCTGATGTGCTGCGCAGTATTGATGCAGGCGTCGTTCGTGAGCGCGCCACTATGGGCTGGCCTGCGCGCGACCCAGGGGTTTTGCAGCGCCTTGCTGATGGTGGCGCTGGAGAGCTGGGTCAACGCCCACGCGCGACCCGAAACGCGCAGCCGCTTCATGGGCCTGTACATGATCAATTACTACGTGGCCGGCGCCGCAGGTCAGTTCCTAGTGAGCCTGAACGAGCCGACGGACTTTCGCGCCTTCTCGCTCGCTGCGGCTTTGCTGGTGGCCGCGCTGATCCCCTTGTGCCTGACTTCGCGCGCGGCGCCGACCATGACCGAATCGGGTCGACTGGCCTTTGGCGATCTGATTCGTGCCTCCAGCATCAGCGTCTTCGGCGCCGGCATGTCGGGCTTTGCACTGGCCTCGTTCTATCAACTGTCGCCGATCTATGTTCAACATCTTGGCGCCAGCACCCAGACCGTCGCTGTTTTCATGGCCAGCGCCATGCTTGGGTCGATGCTCTTGCAGTATCCGGTAGGGCGCTTGTCGGATCGATTTGACCGTCGTCGGGTGATCTTCGGCATCGCGCTGGGCATTGCCCTGTCTTCGGCGCTGGTCGGCGTGCTGGGCGCGCGCTCAATGCTGTCGCTGTTCGTTGGATCGATCCTGTTCACCGCCACGAGCGCCTGTCTGTACCCCGCCTGTCTGACGCGATTGAATGACCGCACCGGCGGTCAGCAGCACGTTGCCGCCAACGCGAGCCTGTTGCTCTGTCATGGGATTGGCCAGTGCGTCGGTCCCTTGACGGTGGCCGGCGCGATGAGCCTGATTGGCCCCTCTGGCCTGTATTTCACCGTGACCGCGGCGATGCTGATCTTTGCCACGTACACCGCCTGGAACATCCGCACACAGGGCAGCCGCGTGACCGAACCCCAGCCCTATGTCGCGGTCCCTGCCGACACCACGCCGACCATCGCTCAACTCGATCCGCGTGCCGCCGAACCCGAACCGCCGTCGGCGCCGGGCGGTGACCGCATGTCCACGCCCTGAGTCTTCCTTCTCGAGTCTTTATCTTTTTCCGGACGCCTGCACATGACCTTGACCACACGCAGCACTCACGCCTGTTTTGGTGGAACCCTGGGCTTCTACGCCCATGCCTCGCAGCAGACCGGCACCGAGATGCGCTTCGCCGTGTTCACGCCGCCGCAGGCGCGCGAACGCAAGCTGCCCGCGCTGTACTACCTCGCCGGCCTGACCTGCACCGAGGACACCTTTGTCATCAAGGCTGGCGCCCAGCGGCTGGCGGCAGAACTGGGCTTGATCCTGGTGGCCTGCGACACCAGCCCGCGCGGACTCGACATCCCCGGTGATTCCGACAGCTGGGATTTCGGCGTCGGCGCCGGCTTTTATCTGGACGCCACGCAGGCGCCGTGGTCGGCGAACTACCGCATGGGCAGCTATGTGAATCTGGAACTGCCGACCTTGATCGAAGCCCATTTCCCCGCGCGCGCCGACCGCCGTGGCATCTTCGGTCACTCCATGGGTGGGCACGGCGCGCTGGTGACGGCGCTGCGCGATCCCTCACGCTGGCATTCGGTGTCGGCGTTTGCGCCTATCAGCAATCCAGTCGCGGTGCCCTGGGGTGAAAAAGCCTTCGGCAACTATCTGGGCGCAGATCGCGCACCTTGGGCCGCCTACGACGCCAGTCTGCTGATGCGCGCCCGCGCCTTCCCGCAGCCGATATTGGTGGATCAAGGGCTGAGCGATCAGTTCCTGGAAAACCAGTTGCACCCGCAAGCGCTGGAAGCCGCCGCGCAGGCCTCAGGCCAGGTGCTGCGCCTGCGTCGGCATCAGGGCTATGACCATTCCTATTGGTTCATCCAGAGTTTCATTGCCGATCATCTGGCACATCACGCCGAGCAACTGTGCTGATCAGCTCCAATCCAGACGCAGGCCGGCCAGGACACTACGCTCAGGACCGGGTTCGTAAAAGCGGCCGTTGCCGTCATTGACGATGACCGATCCCACATAGTCTTCGTCGAACAGATTTTCGACCTTCACAAACGTGCGCAGCCGACCCCAGCTCGGGGCGAACACGTAGCCAGCGTCCAACCCGACCAGACCATAGGACGGCGCCGAGGCGACATTGAGGTCATTGACCGGCACCGCGTCCAGATAGCGTGCCTCGATACCGGCGTGCCAACCGCTTGCGCCACCCCAGACCAGGGACGCGAACAGGCTGGATTCGGCGATACCGGGAATATCATTGCCGCGTTCGACCATGCGCAGGTTCTGTTGCGTTTCCGGGGTCGGCACCAAGGGACAGGGCGCGGCTGCGCAGGTGATGTAGTCCTCGCGCACGCTCGCGTCCAGCCAGGTCCAGGCCAGGCGCGCGGTCCACAGCGGCGCGGGCGAGGTCTCGATCATCAGCTCGGCGCCTTGGCGCTGGGTGCGGCCCGCGTTCTGGAAGGTCGAGCGTCCACCGCTGTTGGTAGCGACTACGAGTTCGTCCTCGGTGCGCGCGTGGAACAGCGCCAGATTGACGCGCGTGCTTGCGCTCAGTTTCCACTTGGCGCCGACTTCGCTGTTGTCGGTCAGCGCCGGCTTGAGGTCGAAATTCAAACCGGACGCTCCATCGGGTCGATACGCCAGTTCAGCAAAGGTCGGCGTCTCGAAGCCACGGCCATAGGCTGCGTACAGATGCAGCTGCGGTGTGTAGCGGAACAGCAGTCCCGCCGCCGGCGTGGTCTCTGAATACTCAGCCTCGCCGCTGTCGTCCGGGTTGGTGGCTGTGATGAAGCGATCCTGCGAGTCGAACGCCACCTTGCTGTGGCGCAGGCCGAGCAGCGCCGACCAGCGTGGCGCGATGTCGATATTGGCCTGCAGGTATTGGTCGAAGTTGTCGATGTCATTGACCTCGTCACGCTTGAGCGCGCCGCGGATGCCGACATCCGTCCCGACAAAATTCTGATAGCCCAGACGGTCCTGTGACAGCTCGTCGTAGTTCAGACCCGCCACCCAGGTGATCGGCCGTCCGGCCAGCGCGCCGCGATAGGTCCAGCGCAGATCCGTGCCCAGATAGTTCGAATCCAGATCAACGACGCCGCCCGCACTGGTCGGCGAGTTCTGCGGCCCCGTGGGAATAGACAGGAACTGCACCACTTCGCGCGTACCGGTGTAGACCAGCGCGCGAAGCTGTTGGTTTTCGCTCAGGTCGCGCTCGTACACCGCGCCGCCCTGAGTCTGCTTGGCCGACTTGCGCGTGTTGAATTGTTCGGCCACGGGCGTGGCCTGACTCGGGTCTTGATCCAACTGCTCGCGCGTCAGGCCCAGCGGGTCCTGCGTATCGGGTGAATCGAAATGATTGAGCACCAGCGACAGCTTGCCGCCCTCGCCCATGGGCAGGCTCAGCTTGCTGTTGAAGGATTCACGCTCGGCTCGGCTGTGATCGCGGAAGCCCTCGGTTTCAAAGCGTGTGTAGTCGAAGTTGTAGCGGGCATCGCCCAGCGGACCGCTGGCACCGAGGTTGGCGCGCCACGTGTCGAAACTGCCGGCTGCGGTGCCACCGCTGATACGGGTGCTGTCACCCCCCTCGGCGGTGAACATCTGGATCACGCCGCCGGAAGAATTTCCGTACAGGGTGGAAAACGGCCCGCGCAATACCTCGATACGTTCGGCCGTGGCGAGGTTGAAGTGCGACACCTGGCCCTGGCCGTCGGGCTGTGTCGCTGGAATTCCGTCCAGATACAGACGCAGGCCGCGGATGCCGAAGGTGGCACGCGAACCAAACCCACGAATGCTGATCTGCGTGTCCTGCGCGTAATTCTGGCGGTCACGCGCCTGCATGCCCGGCACCGCCGCCAGGCCCTCGGACAGATTGATGCCCAGGGTGTCCTGGCTCACCGACTCACCGCCGATCACATCCACCGAGGCCGGCACTTCGAAGCTCGGCTTTTCCACACGCGTCGCGGTCACCGTCACCGTGTCGAGCTGCGTTGCCGCCACCTCCCACTCAGCGCTGTCTGAAGGGTCAATCGGGTCGGCGACGACCGCGCCCGATACGCTCAAGGACAGCGCCGCACACAGTGGCAGTAGCCTGGGATGTCTCGCTCCGGATTCGCTCATGGTCTTTAGAAATCTTGTAATGATAATGACGGTCGATCGCAGCCGCCTAGAGCGGCTACTGTGCCATCGATTCCGCGGCAGCTTCCACGGCGGATGCGCCCTCTGGTGTCGATCACCGCAAGCGCGTGCCCTGCCGCAGCTGGACCAGTAGACTGCGGTCATCCATGAATTCGGATGTCGAATGAGATCACTGAAGAACGACCGCTTCCTGCGCGCGCTGCGTCGCCAACCCGTAGACCGCACGCCGATCTGGATGATGCGCCAGGCCGGGCGTTACCTGCCGGAGTACCGCGCCAGCCGCGCCAAGGCGGGCGACTTCATGGCCCTGTGCCGCAATCCCGAGCTGTGCTGTGAGGTGACCCTGCAGCCGCTGGAACGCTATCCGCTGGATACCGCGATCCTGTTCTCCGACATCCTGACCATTCCCGACGCCATGGGTCTGGGTCTGCGTTTTGTCGAAGGCGAAGGCCCGCAGTTCGACCGACCCCTGCGTAGCGTCGAGGCGATTCGCCAACTCGCTATTCCCGATCCGGAAGGCGAACTGCGTTACGTGATGGACGCGGTGCGCACCATTCGCGCGGCATTGGGTGATCGTCTGCCACTGATTGGTTTTGCCGGCAGTCCGTGGACCCTGGCCACGTACATGGTCGAGGGCGCCGGCGGCCAGGAGTTCCGCCGCGTCAAGGCGCTGATGCTGGATGAGCCCGACACCTTCGATCTACTGCTGGACAAGCTGGTGGATTCGGTCGCCGGCTATCTGGCTGCACAACACGCGGCCGGTGCCGACGCGCTGATGGTGTTTGACACCTGGGGCGGTGTGCTCGCACCGGAGAGCTACGCGCGTTTCTCCTTGCGACCGATGGCGCGCATCGTCGAGGCGCTGAAGAAAACCGCGCCCGATGTGCCGGTGATCCTGTTCACCAAGAACGGCGGCCAGCATCTGGAACAGATGGCCGACACTGGATGCGCCGCGCTGGGTGTGGACTGGACCACGTCGCTAGGCGATGCGCGCCGCCGCGTGGGACATCGCGTGGCGCTGCAAGGCAATCTGGACCCCATCACCTTGTTCGCGCGGCCTGACCGGATACGTGAGGAAGTTGCGCGTGTGCTGGCGGATTTCGGCCAGGGGCCGGGCCATGTATTCAACCTCGGCCACGGCATCCTGCCGCAGACCTCGCCGGAACATGCCGCGGCGATGATCGAGGCGGTGGTCGCGCAGTCGCCCGCCTATCACCTAGGGTCTGTTGACATATGAATGGTCGCTGCGTTGCGAGTCCAAAATCCCGCCAGGCAAGGCGCGG
>JBQTJH010000252.1:0-2040 GCA_052387335.1 Panacagrimonas sp.
GGTGGCGTTGAAGCCCATCTGGCCCATCATCTCGAAGCTGGGCTTGAGGCCGGACAGCGATTCCACCGTGGCGTCACCGCGCACGGTCTCATCGTGATCAGCACGACCATGCCGTTGACGTCCTTGACCGGCACGATGCTCTTGTTGAACTTGCCTGCGGCCTTGGCCGCCGCCGCGCGCTTCTGCGATTCCACCGCGAACGCATCGACGTCGCGACGCGAGAAACCTTCCAGCGAGGCCACGAGATCCGCGCTCACGCCCTGTGGGATGAAGCCGAGCTGGTCGTTGATGCGCGGGTCCATCGCCCAGGCGCCGCCGTCCGAGCCCATCGGCCAGCGGCTCATGGACTCGATGCCGCCGGCCACAACCAGTTCTTCCTGGCCGGACATCACCTTCATCGCGGCGAGATTCACGGACTCCAGGCCCGACGCGCAGAAGCGGCTCTGGGTGACACCCGCAACGCGCTCGTCCCAGCCGGCGTAGAGCACCGAAGTGCGTGCGATGTCTGCGCCCTGTTCACCTACCGGCGTCACGCAGCCGAGCACCAAGTCATCGACCTGCGAGGTGTCGAGCTGGTTGCGATCCTGCAGCGCCCACAGCAAGGTCGAGACCAGATGCACTGGCGTGATCTCATGCAGGCTGCCGTCCTTCTTGCCGCGGCCGCGCGGCGTGCGCACGGCATCAAAGATATAAGCGTCGGTCATGGTGACTCCAGGTCGATGGATAAGGTAAGAGGCGTTACAGGAAATTGGCCGTTCGACTCGGGAGGCGGAAGTCGAATCGGGAGATCAGGCGGGGCGCGGAGCGCCGGAATCTGGATTGGAGCATAGTGAGCAGCGGAATGTCGGTCAATGCTGGTACCGGGAAGCCACGCACGAGGCCAAACGTTCGTATAGTAAACATCGTTACCGTGACCCAGCATCTTTCCCACATGAGCAAGCAAGAACGCGCCCTGCGCCTGCCGGACCTGACTCAACTCGATCCCGAGACACGCGAACGCATTGACCAGACCGTGCTGGATATTTTTTCTCAGCGCGAGTTTCACCGCGTGGGTCTGATCGAGATTGCACGCGGTGCCAATGTGTCCCTGCAGACCATCTACAAGTATTACGGCAGCAAGGAAGCGCTGTTGTTCTCTACGCTCGACGCCCAGCTGGAGAGACTGGCGGTGCGCATGCTCGATCACCTGCAGGGGATCGAGAATTACAAGGAGCGTCTGCGCAAGACCTTCTGGGTCTCGCTGGATTTTTTTGAGAAGAATCCGCGGGTCCTGCAGATTCTGATGAGCTCGGTCTACATCAACACCTGGCGCAAGCAGGGCAATTACGAGCACCGCCCCCTGTTCGGCGCGTTCATTAAAGTTTTGGCAGAAGGCCGCAATAGCGGTGTGTTGATTGCCGAGGTTGATGAAAAGGTCTTGCTCGACTTCATCTACGGCATCGTGCAGCGCACGGTGCAGGCCTGGGTGGTACGCGGCATGAAGGATCCGCCGACGCGCCAGGCCAATGTGCTGTTCGAGATGCTGTGGCGCGCGGTTGCGCGCGTGCCCTGAACCGAGCCGGCTCAGCGCTGCGAAATCAGGCGCAGTTCGAACAGGCGCGCGTCTTTTTTCGGATCGTCTGCGTCGGTGACGACGAGCCAGCGCTGGTAATTTGCAGTGCTGCCCAGCCAGGTCAAACCCTCGGCCTTCATATCAGGTCGCAGACGCGCGAGCCTGTGAGCGCGACCGTCAGTATCGATGCGCCCAATCACGCTGCCGCGACATTCGCCGTCGAGATACGGGTCGTTCGTCGCCTCCGCGGCGGCGAGGTAATGCAGCACGCCGTTGGTATCGCAGGCAAGGTCAGTGAAGGCAAGGTCCACGCCGTCCAGCTCACCTAGCGCGACGGGCTGAATCTTGCGCAACAGTTCCGCCGACCAGTGCCTGCAGTTGGAATCCAGGGCTGCGTGTGGGTCCAGCCGGATCAAGCGGCTGACGTCGCCGCGGGCCAGACCGCGATGCGCGAGGACCAGATCGCCTGCCTGAAACGCCGCGCCCTC
>JBQTJH010000253.1:0-8532 GCA_052387335.1 Panacagrimonas sp.
CTACAACCTGCCGGTCAAGATCGTGGTGCTCAACAACTACGGCGACGGCATGTTGTAGGTGGTGACGGTTTCCATCTCGCCCAGATTCATGCGAATCGAGGCGTCACCGTCGATATCGATCACCACGCGATCCTTGCGCGCAAACGCCGCGCCAATCGCAGCGGGCAGACCGAAGCCCATCGTGCCCATCGATCCCGAGGTCAGCCACAGGCGCGGCTCCTTGAAATCGAAATACTGGCAGGCCCACATCTGGTGTTGGCCCACGCCGGTGGCGACCACGGCCGTGCCCTGCGTCAGCTTGTTCAGTTCCTCGATCACCGCGTGCGGCTGAATGTAGTCGCCGCCGCGCTCATAGTTCATCGCATGCTCGGTCTTGAGCTTGGCGATATGCGCGTGCCAGGCGGCGTAATCGGGTTTGAAGCCGCGATCCACCGCGAATCGACGCAGCGCGTCCAGGGCCTGCCGCAACTCGCCGACGTGATGCCAGTCCGCGCGCTTGACCTTGTTGATCTCGGCCGCGTCCACATCCAGATGCGCGATATGACGCGCGTTGGGTGCGAACTTGGCAGGTACGCCGGCGACGCGATCATCGAAGCGCGCGCCCACGGCAATCAGGAAGTCGCAATCCTCGACGGCATAGTTCGCGAACGCAGTGCCGTGCATGCCCAGCATTTGCAGCGATAGTGCATCGGTGGTGTCGTAGGCGCCGATGCCCATCAAGGTCGTCGTCACCGGGATGCCGAAGGCCTTGGCAAAGGCGCGCAACTCATTTGAGGCTTCGCCATTGATGGCGCCCCCGCCGACGTACAGCAGCGGTCGCTGAGCCTGACGCAGCAGTTCCAGAAACTGGCCGGCGGCGGCCGGTCCAAGCTGGTTGCTCGCCACCTGCTTCAGGCGTGCGCGATATCCCGGCAGGGGCAGGGCGCCGCCACCGGCGAACTTGCCGGCCCAGTTCTGCACGTCCTTGGGAATGTCCACCACCACCGGGCCCGGGCGACCGCTGCGCGCGATCTCAAATGCGGTGCGCAAGGTGGCCTCGAGCTTGGACGCGTCGGTGACCAGAAACACGTGCTTGGCGGCCGACCCCATGATGGTGCTGATCGGCGCTTCCTGGAATCCATCCGAGCCGATCACCGCGGTAGGCACCTGGCCGCAGAGCACGACAATGGGGATGGAGTCGGCCATACAGTCGCGCACCGGCGTGACGGTGTTGGTCGCGCCGGGGCCCGAGGTCACCAGACAGACGCCGACCTTGCCTGAGGCGCGGGCGTAACCGGCGGCCATGAACCCCGCAGCCTGTTCATTGGCCGGCACGATCAGCGGCATGGGCTCGGTGCCATCGGCCGAGCGGTGCTTCTCGTTGTAGCGGAACACCGCGTCGTAGGTCGGCAGAATGGCGCCGCCCGAGTAGCCGAAAATCACGTCTACCCCTTCGTCAGCAAGCACTTGCACGACAGTGTCGGCGCCACTCAAGGTGGTCCCGGTCAAGGGGTGAAACGGTGTCACGGTGGCTGCAGTCATGGTGCGGGTGCGGCGGCGAGCGGAAAAGGCGCGATTTATAGCACAGGGCCGTACCGCCAGGATCGGCTAGACGCCGCCCGAACCCACGCCGGTTCAGGCTCTTGCAATGATTTTCCCGGGATCCGTCGCGGCCCTTGCGAGTTGCCTGAGACGGCCCGCACCTTTAAAGTCGCGCGCCCTGAATCTCCCCGGCCGCGAGCCTTGCGCCACATCATCTCCATCCTGCTGCAAAACGAAGCCGGCGCCTTGGCGCGGGTGGCGAACATGTTTGCGGCCCGCGGCTACAACATTGACTCGCTGTCGGTAGCGCCTACGCATGATCCGACCGTGTCGCGCCTGACCCTGGTGACGGCCGGCTCCGACGAGGTGATCAACCAGATCATCCAGCAGACCCGCAAGCTGATCGACGTGGTGGAAATTGAAGATCTGGCCGCGCGTGACCATCTGGAATGCGAGTTGGTGATGCTCAAGGTCGAGGCGCGCAACGGTGCGCGTGCGGTGGTGGACTGCGCCCGTCGGCATCGCGCGCTGATCCTCGACGAATCCGAGAGCACCCGCACCATTCAGTTGGCCGGCACCGGCATCGAGGTGGATGCGCTGCTGGCCGATATCTCGCGCGTGGCCAAGGTGCTCGAACTGGTCCGCAGCGGCGTCGCCGCGCTGTCGCGCGGCCATCACGTGATGGCGCTTCCCGCCTGAGATTTTTACCGACGGGGCCTACAGGCCCCGATTGACCACCAGTGAGCGTAGCGAAGACATGACTATCAAGGTTTATTACGACAAAGACGCCGACCTCTCGATCATCCAGTCGAAGAAGGTCGCCATCGTCGGCTATGGTTCGCAGGGCCATGCCCACGCGCTGAACCTCAAGGACAGCGGCGTCGATGTCGTCGTCGCACTGCGTCCGGGCTCGGCCACCGCGAAGAAGGTCGAGGCCGGTGGTCTCAAGGTCAAGAGCGTGGCCGATGCCTGCACCTGGGCCGACCTGGTCATGATCCTGACGCCGGACGAGTTCCAGTCCGAGCTGTACAAGAACGAGATCGAGCCGAACATCAAGAAGGGTTCGACCTTGGCCTTCGCCCACGGCTTCGCCATCCACTTCAACCAGGTCGTGCCGCGTGCGGACCTGGACGTGATCATGATCGCACCCAAGGCGCCCGGTCACACGGTGCGCAACGAGTTCACCAAGGGCGGCGGCATTCCCGATCTGATCGCGGTGTTCCAGGACACCAGCGGCAGCGCCAAGAAGGTCGCGCTGTCCTATGCCGCGGCCATCGGCGGCGGTCGCTCGGGCATCATCGAGACCTCGTTCAAGGACGAGTGCGAGACCGATCTGTTCGGTGAGCAGGCCGTGCACTGCGGCGGCACCGTGGAGCTGGTCAAGGCCGGCTTCGATACCCTGGTGGACGCCGGGTACGAGCCCGAGCTGGCCTATTTCGAGTGCCTGCATGAGCTGAAATTGATTGTCGACCTGATGTACGAAGGCGGCATCGCCACCATGAATTACTCGATCTCGAACAACGCCGAGTACGGCGAGTACGTGACCGGGCCCAAAGTCATCAACGCCGAGTCGCGCCAGGCGATGAAGCAGGCGCTACTGGACATCCAGACCGGCAAGTACGCCAAGGCCTTCGTGTCCGAAGGCAAACTCGGCTACCCGGAAATGACCGCGATGCGTCGCTTGAACGCGGCGCACCCGATCGAGGTCGTCGGCGGTCAGCTGCGCGCGATGATGCCGTGGATCGGTAAGAACAAGCTGGTCGACAAGAGCAAGAACTAAGACCCCCAGCCACAAGGCCGCGTATCAGCTGCCGAGGCGAGTGGGTCTTCTTGCAGAACCGAATCGGCATCCCTTAGGTGCTGCGCCCCTACGAGCCGCTGCTGAGCATCGTCCCCGAAGGTTGGGGCGTGATCGGCGCGCTCGGCGGCGCAGCGTTCGCCATGTCAGTCGGCGGCGGCGTGGTCTTGCCGGCCATGCTTGCCGCTGCCATGCCCGCCGCCGCGCGCTTCTGCGCAGATCCGGTCCACGGCGTGGTGTGCAAGCCGCGCGGCATCCTCGCTCCGGTCGATGGCACGGTGGTCTATCGACGCGAATGCCATGATCCGGTGCTGGGTCGCGAGGCGATTCGCATCGTGATTCGTACTTCGTGGTGGGGCGGGTATTGCCTGCGTGCTCCCATCGCGGGCGAAGTCATGGCGCTGCCCAGAAGTGGCGAAAGCGGCAGCGATGGCGCCGTCTCGCGCATCCGCAGCGAAGAGGATCAGGACGTCGTGATGCGCGTCATCAGCGGCAGTCTGCTCGGCGCTCGGCCGGTGATGGTGTCGGTCGGTGAACGCGTGGGCCAGGGACGCCGTTGTGGGTTGCGTCGTCTGGCACGCGAGATCGAGATCATGATCCCCGCCGGTTCGCGCGTGGATGTGCAACTGGGTGAGCGCGTAAGATCAGGCGAGACCTTGCTCGCCACAATGCTGCGCAAATCCTGAATCATGGACGAACCCGTCACCCCTATCACGCGGCGCAAGGGCATCTACCTGCTGCCCAATCTGTTTACCACCGTGACCCTGTTCGGTGGCTTTTATGCCGTGGTGATGGCGATGTCCGGCCGCTTCGAGCAGGCCGCCATCGGCGTGCTCGCGGCGATGATCGCCGACGGGCTGGATGGTCGTATCGCGCGCATGACCGGCACTTCCACCGATTTCGGCAAGGAATACGACTCGCTGTGTGACATGGTGGCGTTCGGCGTGGCCGCGAGCATCGTGATGTTCGCCTACAGCCTCGAGCATCTGTCCGACTATCGCTGGCTCGGCGGGCGCCTCGGCTGGGTTCTGGCATTCACCTACACCGCCTGTGCGGCGCTGCGGCTCGCGCGCTTCAACGTGCTCACCGCGATTGCCGGTGGCAGCAAGGATTTCTTCGGACTGCCCAGCCCAGCTGCCGCAGGACTGGTGACGTTTTTCGTGTGGGCCGCTTATGACGCCGGCTATGCCGGACAGGACGTCATCTTCATTGCCGGCCCGCTGACCTTGGTCACGGGTCTGCTGATGGTGTCGAGCGTGCGCTACAACAGCTTCAAGAAGCTGGATCTGGGCGGGCGCATGCGCTTTCTGCCTTTCGTCGCGGTGATCGGCGTGCTGGTGTTGGTGATGATCGACCCGCCGCGCATCCTGTTCCTGGTGTTCCTGCTCTACGCGCTATCCGGTCCGTTGCAGGCGGTCATGCGTCGCGTGCAGAAGCCCAAGCCGCAAAGCGCGGGCTAGCTACCGTTCGACCTCGCGCTTGGCAAAGCGCGAAGCACTCGGCTACATTCGCGCCCACATGTCGATCCAGAGCGCCATTTCTGCCCCCGCCAACCTCGCCCCCGCGGCGTCGTTGCTGTTGGCCGCGCTCCTGCTGCTTCTGCTGCCCTAGGGCAGACAAAGACCTTCGGCCGCACGGGGCCCTAACCGTGCAAATCCCTGAACTTCCCTTACGCCTCCACCGGCGACGTGCGCGACAATACGGTCCTGCGTTGCCGCCCCCAAGCCGGCTCACCGGCAAGGAATTCGTCATGAGCATGTTGAAGAACCCCGCTGAAAAATACCGCGCGTTTCCGTTTGCGCCCGCCGCGTTCAAGAACCGCACCTGGCCGGATCAGGTCATCACGCAGCCGCCGATCTGGTGCAGCGTGGATCTGCGCGACGGCAACCAAGCCTTGATCGAACCGATGGATCGGGCGCGCAAGCTGCGCATGTTCGAATTGCTGTGCCGCATCGGGTTCAAAGAGATTGAGGTCGGATTCCCATCGGCGAGCCAGACGGACTTTGATTTCGTGCGCTGCCTGATCGAGGAAAACCGCATCCCGGACGATGTCACCATCCAGGTGCTGACGCAGGCGCGTGAACCGCTGATCGTGCGCACCTTCGAGGCGCTCAAGGGCGCGCGTCGCGCCATCGTGCACTACTACAACGCGGTGGCGCCGGTGATGCGCCGCGTCGTGTTCAACCTGTCCAAGGCCGAGGTCATCGCCCAACTCGCGATAGAGCACGCCAAGATCATCAAGGAACTGGCGGCGGGGCAGAAAGACACGGATTGGGTGTTCCAGTATTCGCCCGAGATGTTTTCCGGTGCCGAACTGGAGTTTTCGCGCGATTGCGTCGATGCAGTGACCGAGGTCTGGCAGCCGACGCGGGAGCGGCCGTGCATCATCAATCTGCCGGCGACGATCGAGCATTCCACGCCCAATATCTTTGCCGACATGATCGAGTGGACGCACCGCAATCTGAAGCGGCGCGAGGCCATCGTCCTGTCTGCGCATCCGCACAATGATCGCGGCACCGGCACCGCCGCGGCCGAGTTCGCGATGATGGCCGGCGCGGATCGGGTCGAGGGCTGCCTGTTCGGCAACGGCGAGCGCACCGGCAATGTCGACGTGGTGAACCTTGCGCTCAACATGTACACGCAGGGCATTCATCCGGGTCTGGATTTCTCCGACATCGACGAGGTACGTCGCGCGGTGGAGTACTGCAACCAGTTGCCGGTGCATCCGCGCCACCCCTATGTGGGCGACCTGGTGTTCACCTCGTTCTCGGGCTCGCACCAGGACGCGATCAAGAAGGCCTTCAACGCACGCAAGGAGGGCGATATCTGGGAGATGCCGTATCTGCCCATCGATCCGCTCGATCTGGGTCGCAGTTACGAGGCGGTGATCCGGGTGAATTCGCAGTCGGGCAAGGGCGGCATCTCGTATCTGCTTGAAGCGGAGTACGGCATCAATATGCCGCGCCGCCTGCAGATCGAATTCAGCCAGGTCGTGCAGGAAGTCACCGACACCACCGGCAAGGAAGTCACCGCCGCGGATATCTGGAACATCTTCTCCAGCGAGTATCTGCAGACCACCGCGCCCTACGGCTATCTCACTCACTTCCTGGTGGAAGATTCGACCCGTGATCAGGTCGAGCTGACCACCGAGGTGATGTTCGAAGGCGCCAAGCACAAGCTGGCCGGCAAGGGTAACGGACCCATCGATGCCTTCGTGCAGGCGCTGGCCAAGCTCGGCGGCGAGTCGATTGCGGTCGTGGATTACCACGAGCACGCCATTTCCAAGGGCGCGGATGCCAAGGCCGTGACCTATATCGAGCTGAGGGTGGGTGAGGGCAGGCCCTTGTTTGGTGTCGGTATCGATTCCAACATCGTGACTGCCTCACTCAAGGCCATCCTCTCCGGTCTGAATCGCGTGGCGCAGCAACGCGCGCGCGCGGCGTCGCTTACGCGTGCGGTGGCTTAAGCGTCGCAAGCTGGACGCGGCCGCGTCACCGCAGGCGGTGGCGCGGCCCTCCGAATTGCGCAGCGCGCGACTGCTGCTGCGGCCGCTACAGGCGGACGATGCGGAATGTCTGCACGCGCTGTGGACGGCGCCGACGCTGCGACATTTCCTGTGGAACGACCACATCCTGTCGATGGAACAGACGCGCGATCAGGTCATGCAGAGCCAGTATCTGCACGAACAACGCGGTTTCGGCTTCTGGGCCGCGTTTGATGCGGAGCAGTGCATGGTCGGGTTCTGCGGCTACGGATTTTTCCGTGACGAGCACGAGCTCGAATTGCTGTACGGCGTTCATGCCGAGCACTGGCAGCAGGGCTACGGCCGCGAGATGGCCGAGGCCCTGGTGGCCTACGGCCTGGATGTGTTGAAGCTACGGGAGATCCGCGCCAGCGTGGATGCGCCCAACCGCGCATCGCAACGCGTGCTCGAACGCCTGGGATTTCTGGTGGACACCACGCGCTCCGGCGGCACCGATAAGCGTCACTATCGACTGCCGCGCGAGCGTCGCCAGAGCGGCATGGATGGCTGGGAAGCCGCCTAAGGCTGCGTGATATCGTCCCACTCTGTTCACTCCTGAATTCGGCATGGACGCGGCGCGTCGCAAGACCTATCTCAAGGCCCTGGGCGTGGAGCAGTGGGTCGCGCGCGATGCGCTGCCTGCAGCCGGCGAAGCATCGCCCGCTATCGCTGCGACCCCTGCGACTCTTGTGGAACCCGACATGCCTGTTCCCCGCAATAAGTCGCCGGCTGTGCTCACCACGCCGCCTGCCCTTGCACCTGCGCTCGCTGCACCAACGCCGGTACCGCAGGACTGGGCCGGACTGCGCGCCGCGGTTAGTGATTGCCGCCGCTGCAAGCTCTGCGAGACGCGAACCCAGACCGTATTTGGTGTCGGGCCGGAAACCGCGCCGCTGATGGTGGTGGGCGAGGGCCCCGGAGCGGACGAGGACGCCCAGGGCGAGCCCTTTGTCGGGCGTGCGGGAAAACTGCTGGACGAAATGCTGCGCGCCATCGGGCGTTCGCGTCGCGACAACGTGTTCATCGCCAATGTCGTCAAGTGCCGGCCGCCGGGCAACCGCGATCCCGAGGCCGACGAGGTCGAGGCCTGTCGGCCGTATCTGGAACAGCAGATCAAGCTGATCAAACCCAAGCTCATCGTCGGCTTGGGTCGCATCGCGGCGCAGCGTCTGCTGGCGACCGACCAGCCGCTGTCCAAGCTGCGGGGTCCGCTACACAGCTATGGCGACACGCGCACCCCGCTGTTCATCACCTATCACCCGGCTTATCTGCTGCGCAGTCCGCGCGAGAAAGCAAAATCCTGGGATGACCTGAAAAAAGTCTGGCGCTTCCTGGAAGGCCATGGGACCTGAGGCGTCGCCGGTGTGGGCGCGCGGCGCGTCCGTATCGGCTTGGCGTCTGGTGCCGATGCACGACGCACAACTGGCCCAAGTGCTGGACATCGAAACCCGGGCCTATGCCTTTCCCTGGACCGATGGCATTTTTCGCGACTGCTTGAAATCCGGGTACTCCGCCTGGGTGGTGCAGTCGGCCGAGGGCACGATGCTCGGCTACGCCGTGATGAGCATGGCGGTCGGTGAGGCGCATGTGCTGAACCTTGCGGTCGATCCGGTGCGTCGGCGTCAGGGGCTTGCGCGATTTCTGCTCATGCACTTGCTGCAACTGGCACGCGCGGCGCACTGCACCATCG
>JBQTJH010000254.1:0-17289 GCA_052387335.1 Panacagrimonas sp.
GCCCAACTCCAGGCGGGTTACGTCCAGCACCCAGCCGCTGACCTCGGGCGTCAGTCGCGCCGCCAGCTCACTGTCGCGCAGGAGCGCCTCGTCCTGACACGTCGCCCGACCACGGCGCCTGCATCCAGGCGCAGGTCGATCACGCCGATGCTGCCGGCCTTGAGCACGCCCTCCAGATTCAACTCGGTTTCGCGAAAGCCAACGCGGGCGTCGTCGGCCAGACGCGCCTGTAACCAAGGCACACCAGCGAGCTTTTCAACCTGCGCACTCCAGCGGCCATTCCAGGACGCCGGATCCTGCAGATCGCCAACGATCTCGGCCTCCAACTGCACCTGCGAGCCGATCTCCGCCGGCAGCATCCATTCCGCCGTGGCCTCGCCGCGACCGTCTTCAAACTCGATCTCGGCGTCGATCAGGCGAAAGCGCGGTTGCAGGCCCTTGAGGCGCGCGTCGTCCAGAATCAGTTCGCAGCGGCTCAGGCGCACGCTCTGAAAGCGGCTGAGCTGACGCAGCCAGTCCTGCGTGGCGCGCGAGGGCATGCCGCTGGTATCCAGTCCACGCAGGCTGAACGTGCCGTCTGCATCGATCTGCGCAAACAACTCCAGGCCGGCCAGCTCCACCCGTTCGGGCGTGGTGTCGCCACGGATCAGGCGGGTCATGGCAAAGCCCAGTCGCAGGCGCTCGGCCGACAGCGCCGGGGTGCGCTCGTCCTCGCCGTACAGCGTGATGTCGGTCAGATCCAGACGCGGCGCCAGTCCGCTCCAGCCCAGGCCCACGCCACCAATATCCACCGGCTGGCGCGCCACGCGCGAGACGTAATCCGCCAGATCCTGGCGATAGCCGGGCGCGATCTGCATCACCACCTGGAACACCGCCGTGCTCAAGGCGCCGAGCACCACCACCACCGCGCCCAGGGTCACGGCGGCGGTCCACCAGCGACGCCTTACGCGCTCCATGAGCGGAGCACGCGGCGCGAGGTCGCGATCTGGATCAGCGGGGAGAGAAGCATCAGGATTTGAATTCTAGTCGGCCACGCCGGCATCACACTGAACGGTGCCGGTCATCCATCACCGTGTTCAGGTGTCCTGCAGAGGCACCACATCGAAACTCTCCGGGTGATAGGCCGGTTCGGCCTGAAGACGGATCGGCCGATTCAGGCTGGCCTCAAGTTCGGCCAGGCCCATTGACGCATCCTCGGTCAGGCGCTGGATCACGCCGGGCGCGGCCAGCACCAGGAAGTGCCGCGCCTCGAACTGGCGCGCGGCGCGGCTGACCTCGCGCACGATGTCATGGCACAAGGTCTCCACCGTCTTGATCGCGCCACGGCCTTCGCAGGTCGGACAGGGCATGCACAGGATATGACCGAGCGATTCGCGCGAACGCTTGCGCGTCATCTCGACCAGGCCCAGCGCAGAAAAATCGTAGACGTGGGTGCGCGCCGAATCGCGCTTCAATTCCTTTTCCAGCGCGCGCATCACCTGCATACGGTGATCGACATTCCGCATGTCGATGAAGTCGAGCACGATGATGCCGCCCAGGTTGCGCAGCCGCAGTTGTCGCGCAATGGCCTGCGCCGCTTCCAGATTGGTCTTGAGAATGGTCTCTTCAAGATTCTTGTGGCCGGTGTAGGCGCCGGTGTTCACATCGACGGTGGTCATGGCCTCGGTCTGGTCGATCACCAGATGGCCGCCGGATTTCAGATCCACCTTGCGCCCGAGCGCACGGTCGACATCGTCCTCCACGCCATACAGATCGAAGATCGGCGCGCTGCCGCTGTAGTGCTCGATGCGCGCCGCCGCATGCGGCACGAACACCCGCGCAAACTGCATCACGCTGCGAAATTCCTCGGCGTTGTCGATGCGCACGCGCTCCACATCGGTGCCCAGCAGATCGCGCAGGATGCGCATCGATAGCGGCAGGTCGCCGTGCACCAGGCCGCGCGGTGGCGCGCTGCGCGCCTGCTCGCTGATGGCGCTCCACAGTCGCAGCAGGAAGCGCAGGTCGTTGGCCAGCGCCGCCTCGTCCACACCCTCGGCCGCGGTGCGGGCGATGACACCGAAATTCGGTGCCTGCTCGCCTGCAATCTGCGTGACCATCTGCTTGAGCCGTGCGCGCTCGGCCTCGTCCTCGAGCCGGGCCGAGGCGCCGCAGTGCGGTTCGAACGGCAGCAGCACCAGGTAACGCGAGGGCACCGACAACAAGGTGGTCAGTCGCGCGCCCTTGCTACCCAGCGGGTCCTTGAGAATCTGTACCAGCACTTCCTGGCCGTCGTGCAGCAGGCTCTGGATCGAGGGCAGCTCGCGCGCGCCCTCGGCATTGCTCGGCGAGGCGACCATGTCGGCCACGTGCAGAAACGCAGTGCGCTCCAGGCCAATTTCCACGAACGCCGCCTGCATGCCCGGCAGCACGCGCTGCACCACGCCCTTGTAGATGTTGCCGACCAGGCCGTGACGCGAGGCACGCTGGATGTAGATCTCCTGCGCGGCACCGCCCTCGACCAGTGCCACACGCGTTTCCTGCTGCCCGATGTTGACGAGAATTTCGGTGCTCATTTCAGGTGAGGGGTGAGGCGTGAGGGGTGAGGGGTGAAGCCGGGTGCGATGCCAACACTGCGCAGCAACTCCACCGTCTCATACAGCGGCAGGCCGATGACGCCGCTGGCACTGCCGCGAATCTCGCGCACCCATTGCCCGGCCAGGCCCTGGATGGCGTAGGCACCGGCCTTGTCGGCGGGTTCGCCGCTGTGCCAGTAGGCCAGCGCCTGATCACGATCAATGCGGCCAAAGCAGACCTCGGTGCAGGTCTCGCGCACCGCCTCGCCGGCGGCGCCGATCACGGCCACGGCGGAGTGCACCTGATGCCAGCGATCCGACAGCTGCAACAGCATCTGCACTGCGTCCTCGGCGTCGCGCGGCTTGCCCAGGATCTGACCATCGACGCTGACATCGGTATCGGCGCCGAGCACCGGCAGAGTGCAGGTGGCCGCCAGCGCGCGCGCCTTTCCCAGCGCCATACGCCGGGCAAAGGCCTGCGGCGATTCACCGGCGTGGGCGCGCTCGTCGATATCCGCGGGCCGGCACTCGAAGTGATAGCCGAGCGAATGCAGCATCTGGACGCGGCGCGCCGAGCGCGAGGCAAGAACGAAATCTGGAGTCATCGGGAACGTGTTCGACCGTTCTACTTGGTATGGTTTTTTCTGATCGAGCCGATCGGCGCCTTATGGTACGCGGGCTCGTCTCTGCGCCGTACCGGGCGCGCCCGGGGGCCACACCCGCATAACAGAACCAACCGGTACACTAATTGCCCTGACACCCGGCTCCTCATCCCATGCAGACGCTTTCGCCCCAACAATTCCAGCAGCTGATCGCCCAGGACGATGTCTGCCTGCTCGACGTGCGCATGCCCGAGGAAGTGGACCTGGCCTGCCTGAACGGCGCGCTGCACATCCCGCTGCACGAACTGCCACAGCGCTTCGGCGAAGTGAACCCGCAGCAGGCGGTGGCGATCTACTGCCACCACGGTGTGCGCAGCGAACACGCCGCGCGCTTCCTGGAGCATCAGGGCTACACCCGTGTCTCGCATCTGGCCGGCGGCATCGACGCCTGGTCGGTCGCCATCGATCCCACCCTCGCTCGTTACTGAGGTCTTGCCTATGTCTGCCAACCGACTGACCGCGTTCCTGCTGCTCAGCTCGCTGCTGCCGCTGGCCCATGCCAACGAACTGCAGCGGGTGTACGAACAAGCGCTGAGGCAGGACATGCAATTGCAGGCCGCGCGCTACGGCCGCGACGCCGCGCTCGAAGCACGTCCGCAGGCGCGCGCCGCCTTGCTGCCGCAGATCAACAGCAGCTACGGCTATATCGATCAGTCTGAAACCGGCACCGAGGGCGCCAGCTTTTCCGGCGCCGGCGAGCAGACCGTGGATCGCGACAGCATTTCCAAGGCGCTGACGGTGAGCCTGGACCAGGCGGTGTTCGACTGGGCTGCGTTCAAGCGCTACGACCAGGCCGGTGATCAGGCGGCCCTGGCTCAGGTGCAGTACCGCAACGCCGAGCAGGCGCTGCTGCTGCGCGCAACCGAAAGTTATTTCACAGTGCTGTCCGCCGCCGACACCCTGGGGCTGGCGCGTGCGGAAAAGACCGCGGTCGAACGCCAGCTGGAACTGGCCAAGCGCCGTTTCGATGTGGGCCTGTCCGCCATCACTGATGTGCAAGAGGCGCAGGCGCGCTACGACCTGACCGTGGCGCAAGAGATCAGCGCCGATCAGCAACTGGCGAGTGCGCGCGAGGCGCTGGCCGAGATCACCGGCGCCAGCACGTCGAAGGTGGTGCCCTTGCAGCCGGAGATTCCGCTGCGCCTGCCCGACCCGGCCACGGTCGATCCCTGGCTGGCGACCGCGCGTCAGAACAATCTGGATCTGCTGGCCGCCGGCTTGCAGGCGGACATCGCGGCCAAGGGCGTCGGCGTGGCGCGTGCGGGTCATCTGCCGACCGTCGGCGCACAGGCGCAGTACCAGGACGCGGAAACCAGCGGCGGTCGCTTCACCGGCGAAACGGAAACCGAAACCCTGGGGCTTGAAGTGCGACTGCCGCTGTTTGCCGGTCTGGCCACACGCTCGCGGGTCAATCAGGCGCGGGCTACGCAGGCGCAGTTCGAGGCGCAGCGCGACGGCACCTTGCGCGCGGTGGAACGTCGCACCCGCGATGCCTATCTGGCGGTCATGAGCGGCGTGGCGCGGGTCAAGGCCCTCAAGCAGGCGGTGCTGTCCAGCACCACGGCGCTCGAAGCCAGCGAAACCGGGCTCGAAGTGGGCACGCGTACCGCGGTGGATGTACTCAACGCGCAGCGTGACCTCTACGGCGCACAGCGCGATTACTCCAGCGCCCGCTACGACTATCTGCTGTCCATCCTGCGTCTAAAGTCGGCCGCGGGCACCCTCGCTGCTGCGGATCTGCAGGAGATCGACGCGCTGCTGGTGGTCACGCCGTAAGTTATTCGCCGTGGTTGATCGTCGGCATCGCGGCGCGATCAAAGCTGCCGTCGGTCTCAGGTTTGTGGTTGTGCGCGGATGAGATTCCAGTCGGAGGTCCAGCGCCGATGACTGGATCTTGAGACCTCACATCGCTGGTCTATAGTCGGGTCTCGCACTCATTGCTGGACCGGACGCATGCCGCAACATTTTCTTGTACTGCTGGTCCTGCTGGGCACCCTCGCAACGTCCGCGACGGCTGCGCCCTTGAGTTCGCGCGAACTGGACCGTATCCCGCTGCACGTGCTGTCGACCGCTGCGCTGGAACGCGCGCGCGCCGCGCTCGGCGCCGAATCCGCGCGCGGCGCTATCCGTCTTGCGGTGCCCGCGCCGATGAATCTGGGTGTGGCGGATGGCGCCTGGAGTGAAGACGGCGACACGGCCATCTGGCGTGCGCGGCTCTACTCCGCCGGCGCCAGCCTGTTGATCGCGCACCTCGATCACTTCGACTTGCCGCCGGGTGCCGAACTGCGTTTTTCGGATAGCGCCGGCCGTGTCGTACACGGGCCTTACACCGCAGCCCATCGCGGCAGCGACGGCGGCTTGTGGACTCCGCTGGTACCGGGCGAAGAAGGCGTGATCGAAGTCCGTGTGCCGGCTGCGCAGCGCGAGCAGATGAACCTGCGCGTGGCTACGCTCGGACATGGTGTGTATCCGCTCAGCGACCAGGGCGTGCAGCCCAAGGCGGGTGCGTGCAACTTCGACGCGGTGTGTGAAACCGATCCGGGTTGGCGCAACCAGAGCCGTTCGGTGGTGCTGCTGCAAAACGCCACCACCGCCTGCAGCGGCAGTCTGATGAACACCACCGCGCAGGACTTGCGTCCCTATGTGCTGACTGCGACGCACTGCGGCTTCAGCGCCGCCAACGCCAGCAGCGTCGTCGCGTATTTCAATTACCAGACCAGCACCTGCGGCGGCGCCCGCAATGGCTCGCTCGGACAAACCCTGAGCGGCGCACAGCTGCTGTTCCGCAATGTGCTGTCCGACCACACGTTGCTGCGCCTGAACAGCACACCTCCTGCGAGTTACAACGCCTACTACGCCGGCTTCGACGCCAGCGCCAGCGCACTGCCACAGAACGGGCGTGGCTTTCATCATCCCAGCGGCGACGAGAAAAGCGTCAGCAGCTACACCACGCCGGGCGTCAAGGAATCCATCCTGCTGAGCGGGGCAACGGTCGATAGTTTCCGCATCAGCTGGGCCACCGGTGTCACTGAACAGGGTTCATCCGGCAGCGGTTTGTGGAACGAGAACATGCGCGTCGTTGGCGTGCTCTCCGGCGGCGACTCCAGCTGCGGCACGTTTCTGCGACCGCGTACCGCAGGGCCGGATTACTACGGCCGTCTGCACGTGGCCTGGAGTGCCGGCCTGCAGGCGCAGCTCGATCCCAGCAACACCGGGGCAACCAGCCTGGCCGGGCGCAACCACAATGCCGGCACGGGTATCAGCCCCACGCCAACACCCACACCCGCACCACCACCCGCGCCCAATCCCAGCACCGGCGGCGGCAGTTCTGGTGGGGGTGGCGGCGGTGCCTTCGGTGCAGGGCTGTGGCTGCTTGCGCTCGGCCTCGCGCGTTGTCTCAGCGCACGCCGTGCATCCCGCGTTTGAGCAGCGGCGCCAGCAGCAGCACGAACAGGCCGAAACCCAGCCCCACCCAGGCCAGATTGGCGAACAGGTCGGCGTAGCGCTGCAAGGCCTCGGCGATATCAAACCCACCCGCGGCGTCCAGCTCGACCGCAGAGAGTTTGCCTAGCCAGGCCGCGATCACCTCGGAATACGCCGAGGCCAGAAACCAGGCACCCATCATCAGGCTGACCACCCTGGGCACCGACAAACTCGTGACCGCAGAAAGACCGATCGGCGACAACAATAGCTCGCCGATCTCCAGCAGCAGGTAGGCCAGCACGAACCACCACAGCGCCGCCAGACCGTTGGCTTGCGGGGTCATGGCCGAGGCGGCGAGCACCGCGAATGCAAGGCCAGCGAACACAATGCCGAGCCCGAACTTGGCCGGCGTGGAAGGATTCAAGCCGACTCGATCCAGACGCGGCCACAGCCAGGCGAAGATCGGCGACAACACGAAGATGAAAAATGCGCCGAGCGAGGCCAGCTGCGAGGCGGTCCATTCAACACCCAGAGCCTGGCGATTCATCACGCGGTCGGAATACAGAATCCACGACCCGTAGGTCTGCTCGTACAGCGCCCAGAACACCAGGCTGAACAGGATCAACGCAATCAGCACCAGCATCTGCTGCGCCTGCTGGCGCGTGCAATGCGTCCACATGAACCAGCCCAGACCCGCGCTGAGCGCCAGCGCAGTGCCGTGCATGCTCCAGTGCACGGCGCTCGGCAGGCGGATCAGTCCCCACACCACAAACACCCCGGCGAACACGGCCAGATAAATCGCCCATTCGCGATTGAGACCGCCGAGTATTTTTTGCCGGAGCAGGGCTGCGTCGCGCGGTTCTGCCTGGCCTTGCAAATATTTCTGCCCCGAGAGGAACACCGCCAGGCCGATCAGCATGCCGATGCCGGCGGCACCAAAGCCGTAATTCCAGCCATGGGTTTCGCCGAGCCAGCCGCAGATCAGGGCGGACAGAAAAGCGCCCAGGTTGATGCCCATATAGAACAACGTGAACCCAGAGTCGCGGCGCGGATCGCCGTCTGCGTACAGACGGCCGACGATGGTGGAGATATTGGGCTTGAGAAAGCCCACGCCCATCACGATCAGCGCGAGGGAAAAATAAAACACGTTCAGCGCCAGCGCGTCCTGCACCACCACCCCATCAACGGCACGCGCCTGCTCGCCCTCGAACGCCATGCCCAGATGCCCCAGACATAGCAGCACGCCACCCAGCACCACCGACTTGCGCATGCCCAGGTAACGGTCGGCAATCAAGCCGCCCAGCACCGGCATGGCATAGACCAGACCGGCGTAGGCGCCGAGCAGGTCATAACCGTCGGCGTCGGTAAACAGGTGGTACTTGGTCAGATACAGCAGCAGCAGCACCTTCATGCCGTAGAAGGAAAAGCGCTCCCACATCTCGGTGAAAAAGCAGACGTACAGACCCTTGGGATGACCGAACAGGTCCGCTGATGCGGACGGCGCTGCGAGGCTGGCGGTCACGGCAGTGTTTCCGATGGGAGTGACGCGAGCATCGCGGGCATCGACGGCTCACCGCAAGTCGACCGCCCTGAGTCACTTGCGCAGCCGCACCCAGATACGCAAACGGCCTCTCTCCCGCGAGGTGAGAGAGGCCGCAGAGACGCGAAAAACTGCGGTCTAGCGACGGCCGCCGGCGTAGCGACCGCCCTTGCCGTTCTTCTCGTCCTTGCGTTCTTCGTTCACGCGGATGAGGTTGCCGCGCAGTTCCTTGCCGTTGAGTCCGGCGATGGCCGCACGCGCCTCATGGCCTTCCATCTCAAGAAAGCCGAAGCCCTTGCACTTGCCCGAGAACACGTCGTGCATGAGCTTGATCGAACGCACCTTGCCATGCGCCGAAAACAGCTCGGTGATTTCCTTCTCGTTGGTATCGGGTGGCAGGTTGCCGGCATAAATGCGAAGCATGGTGATCTCCTAACTTGGGTTGCTCGAACGTGGGGCCGAACCGCCAAACCGCAAGCCCTGCGGTGACGGCCGACTCCGAATGGGTACTCAGCGCGGGCGGTTGGACGCGCCCTGCTGGGGTCGCTGACCGTTACCACGCGACGGCTGGACGTGACGATGACCGCCACCGCCCCCGCCGCCGGCCGGCTTGGCGCTGCCAGCACGCGGGGCCGAATGACTGCGACCACCGCCGCCGTGACGGCGTTGGCCGTTGCCGCCCGGCGCACGCTCCGGACGATCCGGCGGCTGCGCCGCGCGCTTGGCCAGTTCGGCCGCGCTGGGCTGCGAACCGGGTTCAAAACCCGCGACCACGAACGTGGGAATCTCGCGCTTCATCAGCTTCTGGATGTCGCGCAGGTATTCGCGCTCGTCGCCGCTGACGAGGGAAATCGCTTCACCGCTGCAGCCCGCGCGACCGGTGCGACCAATGCGATGCACATAATCTTCCGGCACGTTGGGCAGCTCGTGATTGATCACGTGCGGCAGCTGGTCGATATCGATGCCGCGTGCGGCGATGTCGGTGGCCACCAGCACGCGCACCTTGCCGGCCTTGAAATCGGCCAGCGCCTTGGTGCGGGCGCTCTGCGACTTGTTGCCGTGGATGGCGGCGGATTCGATGCCCTCGCGCACCAGCTGGTCAGCCAAACGATTGGCGCCGTGCTTGGTACGCGTGAACACCAGCACCTGGCGCCAGTCACCGGCGTGCACCATGTGGGCGATCAGCGCGGTCTTGCGCGCTTTTTCGACGTGATGCACGCGCTGGTCCACCAGCTCGATCGGCGCGTTGCGCGGCGCCACGTCCACGCTCGCCGGGTCGTGCAGCAGGCTGGTCGCCAGCTCGCGGATATCGGAATTGAACGTGGCGGAGAACAGCAGGTTCTGACGCTTCTTGGGGATCACCGCGAGCACGCGGCGAATGTCGCGGATGAAGCCCATGTCGAGCATGCGATCGGCTTCGTCCAGCACCAGGGTCTCGATGCCCGACAGATTGGCCGTGCGCTGCTGCAGGTGATCCAGCAGACGACCGGGCGTGGCGACGACGATATCCACGCCGCGGCGGAACTGGTCGATCTGCGGATGCATGCCGACGCCGCCGAAGATGATGGCGGTCTTGAAGCCGGGCAGATGCCGGCCGTAGGTCTTGACCGACTCGCCGACCTGGGCGGCCAGCTCACGCGTCGGTACCAGCACCAGCACGCGCGGCAGCGGACGCGGCGAGGTGCCGGCCAGCTTGTGCAGGATGGGCAAGGTGAACGCGGCGGTCTTGCCGGTGCCGGTCTGGGCAGCGGCCAGCAGATCACGCCCCTGGATCACCAGCGGAATGGCCTTGGCCTGGATGGGGGTGGGCTGCGTGTAGCCCTCGGACTCGATGGCGCGCAGCAGCTCGGGCGCAAGGCCCAGCTCGGAAAAACTCATTGCAAACAACTCCTGACCGCCACTCCGCGGCATAGCGCGGGCCCGGTTCAGGCAGATGAACATTGGCAGGTACCGGACGGCACCGACGGGTTTGGTCTGCGTCGAGAGGGGCTCTCAGAGCAGGGGCGCAACCGGAGCGCCACATCAAACGGCGCGCAGTGTACTCGATTGCTTCGGCTCACGCGGCCGATAGGCTTGACCCAAGCCCGTAACCTCGCAGCTATTGACCATGACGCAACGCCTGATCCCACTGGTCCTGGGCCTTTTGTGGCTCGCACTGGTTCCTGCGCACGCGGCACCGTTCACCGCGCGCGACCTGCTGTCCTTACAGCGCGTGTCCGATCCGCAAATTGCAGCCGACGGCAAGCGCGTGGCCTACACCGTGCGGCGCAACGACCTCGACGCCAACAGCGTCTCGCGCCAGATCTGGCTGCTGGACGTGGCCAGCGGCAAGGCCCGGCAGTTGACCGGCGGCAATGGTCACTCGCACACACCGCGCTGGTCGGCCGATGGCCAGCTGTACTTCCTGTCGACGCGCTCGGGCTCGACCCAGGTCTGGCGTCTGGACCCGGCCGGCGGTGAAGCGGTCGCGGTCGCCGTCACCGCCCTGCCGCTGGACGTGTCGCACTTCGTGCTGGCGCCGCAGGCCCGACGTGTGGCGGTGGTGCTGGACATCTTCCGCGCCTGCGGCGCCGACCTCGACTGCACGCGCAGGATGCTCAAACAACAGCAAGACAGCCCATCCACCGGCCAGCTGCACGAGCGTCTGTTCGTGCGCCACTGGGACCGCTGGAAGACCGGCACGCGCGCGCAGGTGTTCAGCGCGCCGCTCGAGGACGGCAAGGCCGGTGCGCTGACCTGGATCAGCCGTGGCTTCGACGGCGATGTCCCCGCCCCACCCTTCGGCGACGACGCCGAGCTGGCGTTTAGCGCCGATGGCCAGTCACTGATTTTCAGCGGCCGCACCGCGACCGCGGACGCAGCCTGGAGCACCAACCTGGATCTCTGGCAGGTCGCGATGGACGGCAGCGGCGCGCCGCGCAATCTGAGCGCTGACAACCTCGCCACGGACAGCCAGCCGCGCCTCACGCCCGACGGCAAATACCTGCTGTGGCTGGCGTCCAGACGCCCGGGTTTCGAATCCGACCGCAACCGCATCCTGGTGCGCGAACTCAAGACCGGCATCACGCGCGAAGTCGCCGCGAAGTGGGATCGCTCACCGCGACGCATCGAATTGTCGGCCGATGGACGCACCGTGTATGCGGTAGCCGATGAACTGGGCCAGAGCCCGTTGTTTGCCATCCAGCTGTCCAGCGGCATCGTGCGCAAGCTCACCGGACCCGGCACCGTCAGCGGCTTCAGCGTCGCCGAGGCCGGGCTGGTCTACGCCCTCAACCGACTCGACTCTCCGGATGATCTGTATCTGCTGCGCTGGACCGGCGGGCAGAAACGTCTGACCACGCAGAACGCGGATCGCCTGCCGTCCTTGCAGATGGGCGCGGCAGAGCAATTCAGCTTCGCCGGTTGGAATGATGAAAAGGTCTACGGATACTTGGTCAAACCGGTCGGCTTCAAACCGGGACAGCGCTATCCCGTGGCTTTCATCATTCACGGCGGACCGCAAGGCTCCATGGGCAATGACTTCCACTACCGCTGGAATCCGCAGGTCTATGCCGGTCGCGGCTACGCCGTGGTGGCCGTGGACTTCCATGGCTCCACGGGCTACGGCCAGGCCTTTACCGACTCGGTCTCAACGGATTGGGGCGGCAAGCCGCTGGTGGATCTGCAAAAGGGCTGGGCCTACGTGCGCGCGCACTATCCCTGGCTGGACGGCACGCGCGCCTGCGCGCTGGGTGCCAGCTACGGCGGCTACATGGTGAACTGGATCGCCGGCAACTGGCCCGACGCGTTCCAATGCCTGGTCAACCACGACGGCGTGTTCGACCTGCGCTCCATGGCCTACTCCACCGAGGAGCTGTGGTTTCCGGAATGGGAAATGGGCGGCACGCCGTTTGAACGCCCGCAGAATTACGAGCAGTTCAACCCGGTGAACCACGTCGCGAAGTGGAAGACACCGATGCTGGTGATCCACGGCGGGCGCGACTACCGCGTGCCGCTGGAACAGGGCCTGGCCACATTCACCGCTTTGCAGCGGCGCGGCATCGCCTCGCAGTTCCTGCATTTCCCGGATGAAAACCACTGGGTGCAGTCGCCGCACAACAGCCTGCAATGGCACGACACGGTGCTAGCTTGGCTGGATCGTTGGACGGCGGTGAGATCAGAGTGAGTGTCCATGCGCCGACAGTCATCATTACGGCACGCGTACAACTGGCAGCTACACGTCACCCAAACTCACCGGCAACGGACGACATGAAGGGGTTATTCACCATAGTCGGCAGAGCCGCCGCGCGAATCTGTCAAGCACCACGCAGGGGCGGGAAGGCTCCAGGGGTTCCACTGTCTACCGAGCGACGCTGGACCGGAAGTTGACGGGAATTCACCGTAGCACCGCAGGGTCTGCCGGAAGCGATAGATCAGGACACTAGCTTGTTAGCGCCGCATAACTCTCGTCGTAACTTTCCTGCACGCCTTCGAGTTCAAACACGTCGACCTCCGGGCTGATGTCGAGCTTGAGGAAGGCCGGCACGCGTGAACGGTCGATGCCCGCCAGGCGGCCCTTGCGATGTTGATGGCTCTGCAAGGCGGCGACGGTCACCACGTCGACATAATCAGCGGGGCCTTCATGCGTGCGGGCAAAATCCATCCAGCGACTTGGGACTTCGACCAGCTCCTCGGGGAACTGCCAAGCCTGCAACACCAGCCGTCCGATACGCGGCTGCAGACTGCGAACCACGCGATCCAGCGCCTCGGGCTCGGGCGGTTCCTCGTCCATCATCTCGATCATGCGAATCACCGGCAGGCTGCCGATTTCATGCGCAAGTCCGGCGAGCATGGCCAACTCTGGCCGCAGCATGGTGCATTGCGAACTCAGCACCTGCGCCAGTGCCGCCACTTCCAGACTCTGCTCCCAGCTGCGACGCAGACGTTCTTTGAGCGCCGGCGAGCGCGAGAAAAATAATTGCTCCAACGCAAGGCCAGTCACCAGACTGCGCACCAGACCGATGCCCAGCCGCGTCACGGCCTGCTGCAAGTTGTCGATGCGCCGCCCGGCACTGAACGCACTGCTATTGGCCACACGCAGCAGGCGCACGGCGATGGCTGGGTCGCGGCCAATTTCCACCGCCAGCTTGGACGCGGTGACACCCTCATCCTGCGTCACCCGGCCGATACGCATCGCAACTTCCGGCAAGGTGGGGAGCGTCAAACGGTCCTGGGTCAGGGCATCGACGATGGCGCGCAGCAAGCGTTCTTCCTGGATCATGCTGGCCTTACGGCCCGTGTCCGGAAAACTTGAGTCGTGACCGACCAGCGGTGCGCTATTGCGACGAGCGGCTCGTGAGCGGGTGCCGAAAACTGATCGCGCCTTCCCCCGCATTCGAGGGAAGGCCTTGTTCGATCACGCGGCGACGGCAATTCCGGCTTCGTGCGTCTTGTCCAGCATGACGCGGCCAAAGCGGCGCTGCCCGAACTCGGGCAGATAGTCGCCGTCCTGCCAGACCATGCGTCCAGCAATCATCACGCCCGCAACCACGCCTTCCGGACGATTGACGATCTGGTGATGCGCAAAGCAGTCGCGCCAGATGTAGCGATACGTGCTGTCGGGATTCCAGGCGCGCAGGCGCTCGGGGTCAATCAGCGCCAGGTCTGCGGGCGCGCCGGCTTCCAGGCGACCAGCATCGATACCCAGAAACTCCGCCGGTTCGCGCGTCAGGCGTCGTACTGCCTGCGCAACCCGCGCCTCGCCATCGTCCTGCGCCATTTTCAAGGTGCGCAGATTGCCGTCGTAGAACGCCATGTTGGTCAGATGCGCGCCGCTGTCATTGAAGCCGGGCAGTAGCAGCGGATGAAACAGCAAACGCTTGGTGGTCTGCGCGTCACGATTGGCCGTCACCGTCCACCAGCGCAGGTCGGTGTCATAGCGGCGCAGCAGGTGCAGGAAGAAGTCGGCCTCGTCGCAGCCGTGCGGGAACTCGGCGAACGCCGCCGTTTCAGACTCGCTGCGCGCGCCCTTGCCATTGCGCTGCCAGGCATGCAGACGTTCCAGCACAACCTGCATCGGCTCGCCATTCCATTCGGCTTGCGGACAGGTATCGATGACCATGTCGCGCAGATCACGCGACAGCACATTGTCGTCCAGCCGCAGCCAGCGCTTGAGCCGCGCTGCATTAAAGCCGCGCTTGCCGTGAAACCACATGCGGCGGAATTCCGCGACCCAGGACGGATCGTTCATCAAGGCCATGCGGCCGGCGCGATCCTCCAGGTCCAGCTCATTGATCTGGCGCAGACAGGGCACTTCTTCGGCCAGTGGCGTGATCACGCCATCGCTCCAGGTGCGGAACGAAGCGCCCAGCGCTTGCAGCCGAAAACGACCGTCAAAAAATTTTGAGTTGAGGATGTGCGACATCAGCAGCGCCATCTTCACCAGCAGCCGATTCATGTGCAGATCCAGCGCCGCTACCGCCGCCACGCGCAGCGGCTTGCCGTGCAGCCGGCCCGAGGTCAGCAGGAAATTGCGGAACACCTGCTTGGGGCTGTCCTTGGGCGGCGTCGCCTGCCACAGGCGATCCCACTTGCGCAGGATGCCGGTCAGGAATTTCAGTTCCGAAAACGGAGCGAACTGAGTCGGAATCTGCTTGTGCGTGTTCGGCCGGTTGGCCAGAAAATGAAATGGCAGCGCGTCGGTGGAAAACCCGACATAGCCCTCGGCCATGCCTTTTTCCAGCAGCGCGCCCATCTTGTGCAGCTCATCCACGGTGGGTTCACGCGTCACCGAATCCTGTAAACCCATCACCTCGATCCGCAGCATCGAGTGCGGAATCATCGGCACGATGTTCGGGCCCAGCGCCTGCTGCTGCAGATGCTCCAGATATTCCTTCGACGTCGTCCACGTTGCCTTGTCGGCCACTTGTGCCAGCACGTGCTTGGGCACGTTTTCCACCCGCGCGAAGCAATCGACAACGGGATCGGCGCCGTCACGCCGCTGATTGCCGAAGGCCAGGCCCAGCGAGCAGTTGGCGACCAGCACCGTGGTCGAACCATGCCGCACCGCCTCCGGCAGGCCAGGTTCGATCTCCACTTCCAGATCGAAGTGGGTGTGGATGTCGAGCAGGCCCGGTGTCAGCCAGCGGCCTTGGGCGTCGATCAGCGTGTCGGCATTGGCTGGCGCCAGATTCGACGCGATCGCAGCGATGCGACCCGCGCTGATCGCCACGTCGGCGTTGCGCGGCGCAGCGCCGGTGCCGTCGAACACCCGGGCATTACGGATCAGTACATCCCAGCGCGTGCTGCTGCCACCATCCATCGCCATCTCCATGCTTGCGAACGCAAGCCCGGAGAGTAGTTGGCTGACACGAGCGGCGACATAGGAAGATCGGCCTAAATAGCCCTCAGGCGCCCACTGTTCCAGCGCGACTCATAGGCGATAGGTCGACAACAGCGTTGGCTTGATCACCGCCGCGATGATGGTCACGGCCGCGACGCCCAGCGCCGTGCTGGCCACCATCTGGCTCGGCCAATGGCCCTGCATCACCACGCGCGCCAGCACGCCTAGGATGAGCAGCGTGAGCGCGATGAATGTCGCGACTCGGCCATACGATGTGCGCGAGCGCATGACCAGGGTGATACCGCACAGGGCGCCGAGCACCAGCCCAGAGGTGGACGGCAGGGACGAGCGTCCGTCCAGCGCCTCGTCAAACGGTCGGGGCACGAACAACCAAAGCCGCAGCACGGCGTCCAGCCCCTGCGCCAGCAGCAGCCCCAGTCCTGGCCAGATCACACCTGCGCGCCCGGCGCGCAACATCGACACCAGGCTGGCGACGACCAGCGTCGCCCACAGCGCAGGGAGCTTGAAGAACCGCGACAGCTCCGCTGCCCACTCCGGCTTGGTTCCCAGGCCTGACTGCAGCAGCCGCATCAGTGCCACGTCGCCCGGCAACGGCCCCGACATAAATTGCGACAGCCCACCCAGGACCAGCGCGAACACCACCAAGCCACCAGCGAGGTACAGACCACGATGATCGATCCTCAGGGTTGCCTGCGCCGAACCCACGCTCGAACCCCTATTCGGTATACAGACGCCGCAACTGGGCCAGGGCCCGCGCATCAACGCCCAGTTGCTGGTCCAGATACGCCAGCACCGAGCCGTGGCGTGTTTCCAGTTCCGTAAAGGCGGCGGCCAGCAGCGGCTCGCCCTGGGCGTCGATCAAGGGCTTGGGCGTGCCGGGTTTGCCGTCGGCGCCGCTGCGCTCCTGGTAGCGGAGCATGGTGCGCGCCACGATGTTGGTGGACGCCAGCGCCGCGTAGTCGACGTCGCCACGTTCGTTGTCCGGTCGGCGCCACTGCGTGGACAGATGGTAGTCGCGATAAATCACCTCGCGCGGCGTGCCCAGTGCGGTGAGGATCAAGGCCGCGGCCAGTCCGGTGCGGTCCTGCCCCGCAGAGCAGTTCACGCTCAGCGGCGCTTCCCCCGCGATCAGCGACTGGAACATCCCGGCCAGCTGCGGCTTGAGCATCTGCGGAAAGTCCGCATACAGGCTGCGTACGCGCGCGCTGGCGGCCTCGGGCTTGGTGTCCGTGCCAAGCCGACCAAACAATATTTCAGCCGGGTAATCCACAGCGAAATAGCGCGCGCCCGGTTGCGCGCGCCAGTCTGTCGGCTGCAGTGCGCGTTCCTCGGGCGTACGCAAATCGCACAGCACGCGAATTCCCAGCGCAGACAAATATTCGTAGTCGCCATCGCTGAGCTTGGCCATGGCACCAGAGCGATACAGCTGCCCCCAGCGCACGGTCTTGCCGTCGGCCGCTGGATATCCGCCGAGATCACGAAAATTGGACGCGCCCTCCAGGGGCAGCAGACGCTCGGCCGCGCGCACCACACGGCCGCGCTCATCCACTAGAGCAAAGTAAGGTCGGACGATATCGTCGAGGTGCTGCTGATGGCGGCCGTCGGTATCGCCCTGCACCAGCCGACGCATGCGCGTCACCTCGGCGTCGGCCCGGTCCGACACGTACACAAACACCGCACCGGACGCGTCCCAAAGCAGGACATAGCCATCATAAGCGGCTTGCGTGTACTGAACAAAGTCCAGCGCCTGCGCACAGCTGACACCGAACA
>JBQTJH010000255.1:0-11536 GCA_052387335.1 Panacagrimonas sp.
TTCCAGCGCAGTGTTGTGCTCCGGGTCCAGTTGCGTGCGCACGCGCAGGTTGAACTGCTCAGGCACCTCGTGCAGCAGCAGGCACTCCGGCTCGACGCGGTAGCGCTGCGGCGCCAGCACCTGTCCGTCCAACTCCAGTCCCAGCAGACGCATGGCGCGGCCGTTCAAGACCAGTGGCGCGGTGGCGTCTGCGCCCGGCCGTCGGCGCAAGGACAGGCGCGCGTCCACCGTGGTCATCTCCTCGATCTGGACATCCAGTTCGATACGATCGAGCAGAAAATCGGAGGGTCGGTAGTCGCTGCGGTAGATCACGCGGGAGTCCGTGCAAATTGAAATGAGCCGCCGCCAAGCCGACGCGCACGGTGCTGTCGCAGGTGCAGAATGGCAGGGCCATCTATGATGTCTGGAACGCAGGCTTACCGCCTGCGATGTGGCGCTATTGTAGGTTGTCACTCCCAGGGGCGCGGGCTAGCATCTGACCTCAACCTTTTTCAGAAACGGAGTTTTCCCATGAGTGCAGCCGAGTTGATTCGCAATTTGCCCAAAGCCTTCGACGCCTCCGCGGCCGCTGGCACCGATTGCACCATCCAGTTCAATTTCTCCACGCCCATGCACGTCGTCATCAAGGACGGCAGCTGCACCACCGCCGACGGCCCCGCCGCCAGCTCGGACCTGGCCATCACCATGGAAGACGATGATCTGGTCGCGCTGATGAAGGGCGAACTCAACGGTATGCAGGCCTTCATGACCGGCAAGCTTCAGGTTGAGGGCGACATGATGCTGGCGCAGCGCATGGCCAGCTTCTTCGATCCTTCTCGCGTCGGCTGAGACGCAGACGATGCTGGCACCGACCCCGGGCGGCGACGCCCGGGGTTTTTCTTTGGTGATGGATGGCGATCGCATCGGTCTGATCGCCCAGCACCGCCCGGACTGGAAGCCGGTCTGCGCCGACTGGCTGTCGGCGGAGATGCGTAGCCGCATTCGCTCGGGCCGGCGCCAGCCACTGGCACGCGCGGTCGGCCTGCACCAAAAACCCGATCTATGCGTGCTCGACGCCACCGGCGGTCTAGGCCGCGATGCCTTCACCCTCGCTGCGCTCGGCGCCCATGTGGTGCTGGCCGAACGTCAACCCTTGGTGGTGGAACTGCTGCGGGATGCGCAAAGACGCGCGCGTGGCAGCGCCGAGGCCGCGATCTGCGCTGCAGCCGATCGCATTCGCGTGATTAGCTCCGACGCGCTGGACATCAACGAGGCGCAGGGCCCCTTCGACGCGGTGTATCTGGACCCGATGTATCCGGATGACGGCAAGTCGGCACTGCCGCAGAAAGAGATGCAATTGCTCCGTGACCTGGCCGGTGACGATCTCGATGCCGCGGGCCTGCTCGCGCATGTGCGCCGGCTCGCGCCAAGAGTCGCGGTCAAGCGGCCGAACAAGGCGGTGCATCTGGGCGATCAGCAGCCGCAGGCCAGCATCGACACCACGCAGACCCGCTTCGATCTGTATCTCGCGCCACGGCGCTGAACGCTGCACACTCGAACCATGCTGCGACTAACCCTGATCCGCCACGCCAAGTCGTCCTGGAGTGACGCCGCGCTCAGCGACTTCGAGCGTCCGCTGAATACACGGGGTCTGCGCGACGCGCCGGTCATGGCCGGGCGCTTCAAGGCCCTGTGCCGCCAACCGGATCGCCTCATTTCCAGTCCGGCGCTGCGCGCCATCAGCACTGCCAGAGTATTTGCCGGCGAACTGGGCCTGGCGGAATCGGACATCGACCTGCAGCCGCAGATTTACGACGCCAGCCGGGCAACGCTGATCGAGGTGGCGCGCCAGATTGCTCCGGCAGTGCGCCACGCGCTGCTGTTCGGGCACAACCCGGGCTTCTCCGATCTGGCGCGTTGGCTCGCGACCTGCCCGTTCGAGGACATGCCCACCTGCGCCATCGTCAGCCTTGAACTGCACATCGGCGCCTGGTCTGAACTCGGCCAGGGCTGCGGCCGGCTGGTGAATTACCTGTATCCCAAGGACGACGCCTAGCTTTTCAGCCCCGCCAGATAGCGCTTGGCGTTGTCACGATAGACCTGCGCATTGATCTGAATGGCCTGTAGCTCCTGCGGATTGAGTTCGCGCACCACCTTGCCCGGCGTGCCCATGATCAGCACGCCGTCCGGGAACAGCTTGCGCTCGGGAATCAAAGTGCCGGCGCCGACCAGACTGTTCCGGCCGATCTTGGCGTTGTTGAGAATCACCGACTTGATCCCGATCAGGCTGCCCTCGCCGATCTCGCAGCCATGCAGCATCACCATGTGGCCGATGGTGCAGTTGGCACCGACGCGCAGCTTGATACCGGGATCGGTGTGCAGGATGGACCCGTCCTGGATGTTGCTGCCCTCGCCCACCGTGATGTCATCGGTGTCGCCGCGCAGCACGCAACCAAACCAGACACTCGCCAGTCTCTCCAGGGTCACGCGGCCGATGAGCGTGGCGCTCGGCGCTACGTAGTTGTCGCCCAGCAGCTGCGGCGTGCGATTCTCCAAGGTGTAGATCATTTGTGATTTCCGAATTTCAGGATTAGACCTCGCCACACTATGGCCAGACGCCTCTATCTGCTGCAAGCACTACTGCTGGTCATCGCGCTCGCGGGATGCGGTCGCAGCGCGGACGTTCCGGCGCTGCCACGGCTCGCTGCAGATGCCACCGTGCTGGCGTTCGGCGACAGCCTGACCTATGGCAGCGGCGCAAGTGCCGAGCACAGCTATCCGTCGGTGTTATCCGCGCTGATTGAGCGCGAGGTGATCAACGCCGGTGTACCGGGCGAAACCACCGCGCGCGGACTGGAGCGCCTGGCGGAGGTTCTGGACGAGACCGAACCGGATCTGGTGATCCTGTGCCTGGGCGGCAACGACATGCTGCGCAAGCAGGACCGCGCGCAGATGCAAGGCAACCTGGCGCAGATGATCGAGCTGATTCGCAACCGCGGACTGCCGCTGGTGCTGCTCGGCGTGCCGGAACCTGCGCTGGTTGGCCTGCGCACCGACGCCAGTTATTTCGAGCTGGCCGAGCGATACCGGCTGCCGCTGGAGGCCGAGGCCATTGCCGATATTCTCAGTGACCGTTCACGCAAGGCCGATCAGATTCATCCCAACGCCAAGGGTTACGCCGATCTGGCGGCGGCGGTGGCGGCACTGCTGAGAAAAGCCGGCGCCGTCTAGGCCGATTCTGAAACCCTCTCCGCGGCTACCAGAATTTCCCTGCCAGCCGGGTCAGCGAGCGCTGCAAATTGGCGCGCGCCGCTGCTTCACGGCGTTCGCGAAACCAGTCCGTGCAATAGATCTGCGGTCGATCGAGAAAGTCCTGCAAGACCTTGCGTCGCCCCGGTCGAAACAAATGGGTCGGCACGTGCTGGTATTCCACGCGCACCTGTCGTTCGTACTCGTCGAAACGTGCGGGCCCGGCGCCCAGAATCGACAGGTCGATATCCGACAGCAGCTTCTCGTCCTCGGCTTCCGGCACGCCCTCATGGCAGGTCACCATGATCATGGCGACGATCCGATCCTGCAGCGCGATGGAGGCTCCGGCACGTCGCAGCTCGTTGCGCGCCCATTCGGCACTGCGTTGCTCGTTGTCGGTCTTGCGCGGATCGTAGATGGCATCGTGAAACCAGATCGCGATCTCCAGCGACGACAGGCTCACCGCGCTGGTCTGACGGATCTCCAGAAGCTGCAGACATTCCTTGATGTGATGCAGGGTGTGGTACGCCCGATGCGGCTCGGAGTAGCGCTGACGCAACTCGGCGTGCAGTTCCATGCGCGCCTTGAGCCCCAGGTCCGTCCAGGGCTGCTTCCAGCGCGCCAGACTCAGGACCGCCATAAATGGTCCAGCAAGGCCGGCAATACCAGGGCGGCGCGTTCGGCGATTCGGTACTTCACGATCTCGGAGATTTCAGACAGGCCGGGATTGATCTCAATGGTCGGCACACCGACGCGCGCGGCCTGAATCACCGGCGACGAAATATACGGAAACACGGCCGTGGTGCCGATGCTGATGACCGCATCCACACCCTGCATCAGCGTGCGGTCCAGTTGTTGCAGGGCCGCAGGTGGCAGGGATTCACCAAACAGGACCACACCCGGACGCACCGGACCATGGCAATCCTCGCACCGCGGCGGCAGTGCAAGCCCGGCATAATTCAGCACCTGCCATTGACGCTGACACTCGGTGCACAGCAGGCGGTGCATATTGCCGTGAATCTCGATCACCGCACGCTGCCCGGCCTGAGCGTGGAAGCCGTCGATGTTTTGGGTCAGCACGGTGAAGCTGCGGAACAGTCCTTCCATCTGTGCCAGCGCACGATGCCCGGCATTGGGCTTGGCGTCGCGACAGGCGGATTCGATCTGCAGCAGATACTTCCAGGTCAGCTCCGGTCGAGCGCGCAACATCTGCCCGGATAGCGCCGTCTCGATGGCGACCTGATCCTCGGTGATGTCCGACTCGTACAGCCCGCCGATGCCGCGGTAGGTCGGCAGGCCGGAGTCGGCCGACATGCCGGCACCGGTGATCACCAACACCCGGCGCGCACGGCGCAGGGCCTCGGCCGCCTCGCTGATGCCTTGGGTGGAAGACGCGGTCAGACTCACCTGGACTGCTGCCTCGGCGCGCAGGACGCTTGGACGCTATTCATATTCACACTATCTTCTGTCCGATCATGCCTCGCAAACCCGCACACCAGCAGCCCGACACCCTCAAGCTGATTCACGACCACGCCTTTGTGCTGTTCGGTCGGCATGGTTATGAGGGCGTCTCCATAGGCGATATTGCCAAGGCCACGGGCTTGAGCAAGGGCGCCTTGTACTGGCATTTCGACGGCAAGGCAGAACTGTATCTGCGGTGCCTGCGACGCCTGCATGGCCTGTTCCAGCGTCACATTTTTGAGCCCATGGCAGCGGCCGAGGACCCGGTTGCGGGCGTGATGTTCCTGTTTCGCGGCATGGAGCAGATCGTGCGTGACCCCGAGCTGGAGAACGGCATCGGCGGCTACTGGCTGATTCCAGATTCCGCCGAAACCGAGCCCATGCTGCAGGTGCAGCGTGAATTTGAAGCCCAGAGCGCCGCGGTGATCCGCCAGGTGCTGCGGCGCGGCGTCGATCAGCATAAGTTTGACCTGGCGGGCGACCTCGAAGATATGTCGCGCGCCATCATGGCGCTGCTCGAGGCCGTCGTCCTGCCGCTGCGGCACAAGTCCGCCAAGGAGGTGCATCGTCTGATGGCGGTGCTGGCGCGGACCATGTTCCGCGCCTACGCCAAGGACGAAGCGCTGATCCGGCTGGCGCGCGCGTTCTAGCCGTCTTCGCTGAGCCCGGCGCTGAGCAGACGCGCGGTCTGCTTGACCAGCGGGATGATGCGGTTGTACGCCATGCGCGTAGGGCCAATCACGCCGAGGCGACCGGCGATCTGGCCATCGACGTAGTACGGCGCGGTAACCACGCTCACTTCGTCGAGCACGCGATAGCCCGACTCCTCACCGATGAAAATCTGCACGCCGTCGGCGTCCAGACACTGGTCAAACAAATTGAGCAGCTCGCGCTTGCGATCCAGCACCTCGAACAGGCCGCGCAGGCGCATGACATCGCTCAGCTCCTGAAAGCCCATCAGGTTGGTGCCGCCGGCCAGCAGGTAGTCACCCTGTCGTGGCTTGTCGTCGCCCATGGCCTGTGCCGCCATGGAAGCGGCTTCGCGCAACACCAGATTCACCCGGTTCTGTGCGTCCATGGCTTCGTCCAGCAGCGCGCGGCGCAGACCCACCAACTCACGCCCGGCGAAATGTTCGTTGAGCGCGTTGGCGTACTGCTCCAGCTCATCGGCTGCGTAGGGACGATCCGTATGGATGACGCGGTTCTGCACCTCGCGCTGATTGACCACCAGAATCGCCAGCACGCGATTGCCCGACAGCGGAAGAAACTCGATGCGTCTCAGCACCGCCAGATTGCGCCTGGGCAGAGTCACCACACCGGCCATGGCCGACAGCTGTGACAGCAGACTCGACGCGGCCTGCATCAAGTCGTTGGTCATGCGCGGTGCACCGATCAGGGCCTGGGAAATTCTGGCTTGTTCGATCTCTCCCACCTGCTCCGGCGTCAGCAGCTGATCGACGAAATAGCGATAGCCGCGCGCGGTCGGGATGCGTCCGGCCGAGGTATGCGGCGACACCACAAAACCCAGCTCATCCAGATCCGCCATGACGTTGCGGATGGTGGCTGGCGACAGGTCCAGCGCGCCGGCGCGCGACAAGGTGCGTGAGCCCACCGGCTGACCGTCGTGGATGTAGCGCTCCACCAGCAGCTTGAGCAGTTCCGCTGCGCGCGGGTCCAGCGCATTCGACATGACTTCAAGTTCTGATAAGGGTCCGAACGGAAGCTAGTCCCGGGTGTTTTGCAGTGTCAAGGCTAACTAAATCCGCGCTGGGAGCGTGTAGAGTGGGAGAACAACAAAGCGAGCGCAGGTCAGTCGTAATGAATCCTTTCCGCGTCGTCGGCGTGATCGGCAAGCGCCGCGAACCCAATCTGTCGCTCATCGACGATCTGTGTACTACCCTGCAAACGCTGGGCTGTGAGGTGCTGCTGGAGAACAATGCGGCGCTGCGCACCGAGCGGCCACTGCGTCGCACCGACCGCGCCACCCTGGCCCGCGAGTGCGAGCTGATCGTGGTGGTCGGCGGCGACGGCACCCTGCTCGACGCCGGCCGCTCACTGGCCAATTGCGCCGTTCCCCTACTCGGCATCAATCAGGGTCGCCTCGGCTTCATGGTGGACGTGGCGCCCGAGAGCATGCACGAGCACCTGGCCACCATCATCCGGGGTGACTACGAGACTGAAGACCGGCTGGTGTTGTCGGCCGTGATCGAGCGCGGCGGTCGGCGCGACGAGAGTCCGAGGCTGGCGGTGAACGACGTGGTCATCCGCAACCAGGCCACCATCCGCATGATCGAATTCCAGACCTGGATGGACGAGGAATTCATCAGCCATCATCGTGCCGATGGCGTGATCGTCGCCTCGCCGACCGGCTCCACCGCCTACGCGCTCTCGGGCGGCGGCCCGCTGCTGCATCCCTCGCTGTCCGCCATGGTCATGGTGCCGATCTGTCCGCACACGCTGTCGGATCGGCCGATCGTGGTCGGCGGGGATCGCGCCATCCGCATCGTCATCAGCGGCGTGGACCGCGCCCAGGCCATGGCGACGTTCGACGGCCAGACCAGCGAAACCCTGGAACCCGAGGACATGGTGGAAATCCGGCGCGCGCCGCATTCACTGCGTCTGATCCATCCCCGTGGCTACAGTTATTTCCGCATCCTGCGCGACAAGCTGCGCTGGGGCAGCGGTCCGGATACACCCAAAGAGCGCTAGGTAGGGCCTGTTAACCATCATTTGGTCGCTGCGGCCGAGTCTGTTTTGCCCCAGCGCAAGGAAGGAGGAGCGTGATGTACTTGATGTACATGAGCGACGATGGACGCAGCGATGGGGCAAAACAGGCCGGCTCCGGAGGATTGCCTCCTGATTTTTCGCCATGCCGCGTTGCTCCCTCCTCATTTGCAATGAGCAAACCTCGTCAGTCGGCACGGGCGACACGGTGCCCGAGCGCAGCGAGGTGGGTGCGGGAGCCCGTGCTGGCCGCGCCTCCCGCACCCCTTGCTTCGCAAACACCGTGTCGGCGCGGCCTTGCCTGGCGAAAAATCCGGGGGCAACGCAGCGATCAAATGATGGTTCACAGGCCCTAGACCCGCGTCAATGCTCGAACAGCTTTCCATCCGTAATCTGGCGACCATCGAGGCGCTGGATCTTGAACTCGACGCCGGGCTCACTGTGCTCAGCGGCGAAACCGGCGCGGGCAAATCCATACTAATCGACGCGCTGGGGCTGATCCTGGGCACACGCGCCGATCCCGCACTGGTGCGTAGCGGCAGCGAACGCGCCGAGATCAGCGCCATCTTTCGCATCGATGCCAACGGTCAGGCTGCGCGCTGGCTGGCAGATAACGAACTGATCGATACCCACGAGCCCACTCAATGCCTGATTCGTCGCACGCTTGCCAGCGAGGGTCGCACGCGTGCCTTCATCAACGGCAGCGCAGTCAATGCCGGCAAGCTGCGCGAGCTGGGCGAATGCCTGGTCGATGTCTATGGCCAGAACGAAAGTCATAGTCTGCGCATGGCGGAGATTCAACGCGACCTGCTGGACGGATACGCCCGCCACCCGCAGCTGTTGCAAGACGTGGCCACGCACGCGCGGCACTGGCTGGCGCTTGAACACGACATCGAGCGCAGCCGCTCCGCTGCCGCGCGCGATCCGGCGCAGCTCGATCTGCTACGCCACCAAGTCAGGGAACTCGAAGCGCTGCAACTCAAGGACGGCGAAGTCGAACAGATCGAGATGGAACACAGCCAGCTTGCCAACGCCGGCCGTCTGCTGCACGACGGCGCGCTCGCCCAGGAGCAGCTCTACGGCGCCGACGAAGCCATTTACGATCAGCTCGCCGCCACCTTGCAGCGCTTGCGCGGTCTGATTCCCTTGCATGCCGGTTTTGCCGAGGCCGAGTCCCTGGTCAGCTCGGCGCAGGCTCAGGTGCGCGAAGCCGCCGACGAACTTCGCCGATTGCTGGACAGACTGGATCTGGACCCTGCTCGTCTCGCCGATGTGGAGGCGCGCATGGCCAGCATCCACGACCTGGCGCGCAAGCACCGGGTGCGCGCAGAAGATCTATCGACGCGCCATGCGGAGCTGCGCAATCAGCTTGACGAGGCCGAACACGCCGGCGGCAAGCTGGATGAATTGCTGAGCCAACAAGCGAGCGTGCTCACGGCCTATCGCGGCGCGGCGCAGGCACTGAGCAATGGACGCAGCGCCAGCGCCAAGACCTATGCCCATGCGGTAACGACCGGCGTGCGCGAACTCGGCATGCCACATGCGCGCTTCGAGGTGCGCATCGAGCTGGCGGAGCGCGCGCGACCGCGCGTCAGTGGAGACGACGAGATCTGCTTCGACTTCAGCGCCAACCCCGGTCAGGCACCTCGTCCCCTGGCCAAGGTCGCCTCGGGCGGCGAGCTGTCGCGCGTATCGCTGGCAATACAGGTGGTCGCGCAACAGGCGGACGGTGCGCCGACCATGATCTTCGACGAGGTGGATGCCGGCATCGGCGGCGCAGTAGCCGAATCGGTGGGCAAACAGCTGCGCCTGCTGGGACAGCATCGCCAGGTCTTGTGTGTCACGCACCTGGGCCAGGTCGCGGCCTGCGGAGACCAGCACCTGGCTGTTGCCAAGAGCGTGCGCGGCGATCAGACCTATACCGAGGTCAAGTTGTTGGACGGCAAGGCAAGGGTGGCGGAACTCGCACGAATGATTGGCGGCGCCACCGCCACGACCGCGACCGCGACCATGGCGCGCGAACTGCTCAAGAGCGCGCGCGGTTCATAAGGGTTCGCGAGCGCGGCCGGCTTAGGTTACCCGCGCCCGGGCAATGGCAAAGCGCGCCAGCGCCGGCGTGAATCTTTGCAGCCGCACGAACCAGGCCTCGCGCCCGCCGACCATGACTTCGTCCTGGTTGCGCTCCACCGCGCGCCAGGCCTGCCGCGCACAAGCCTCCGGCGCCATGCCGCGATCAGTCGAAGGATCCATCTTGCCGTGCTGGCCGCCGCTGCCTGTGATGGCGTTGAGCGAGACCTGCGTCCGTACATAGCCCGGACAGACCAAGGTCACTTGGATGTTGTCGCGTAGATGCTCGGCACGCAGGGAATCGAAGAAGCCGTGAATGGCGTGCTTGGCCGCGCAATACCCCGAGCGCAGCGGCGTACCCAGATAGGCCACCACGGACGAAATCACCACCACATGTCCGGACTTGCGCGCCACCATGCCCGGCAGCACAGCCTTGCTCAAGGCCACGCAGGCGAAGAAGTCGAGTTCCATGATGCGGCGATAGACCTCCATCGAGGTTTCCAGCACACGTCCGCGCTGTGAGATACCGGCGTTGTTGACCAGGATGTCGATAGGACCGAAGAACGCTTCGGCCTGAACCAGAGCCGCCTGCGCATCAAAGTCCGTCAGATCCAGCGGCAATAGCGCGACCTGCGCCGGCTTGGGGCAAGCCTGGCGCACGCGTTCGAGTTCCGCTTCGCGTCGTGCTGACAGGATCAGCCTTGCGCCTTGCTGCGCGGCCTGCAGCGCCATGGCCTCGCCGATACCGGAACTGGCACCCGTGATCCAAACCACCTTGCCCATCAACTTGCCATTTCGCTGGGTCACATCACGTCTCCTGAAAATAAAAAGCCCGCGCGCTGTTTCCAGGGCGCGGGCTGATGAATCAAGGAACTCAGGCGGCCTTTTCCAGGCTCTTGTCCCACTGACCCAGGCTGGCCAGACCATTCATTCTGGCGCGGTGCAGATGCGCGGCCTTGCCGGCCTCCACATTGGAACCTCCCCAGGCCTTGAGCGCCGCGGCTTGGAGCGCACGCCCATAGGAGAAGGTCAGCTTCCAGGGCAGGCCGCCAAGCTTGTTCATGGCGTCGAGATGGGCGGTGGCCAGTTCATCGCTCTGGCCGCCCGACAGGAAGGCAATGCCCGGCACCGCGCTGGGCACGCAACGCTTGAGCACGCGCACGGTGCGCTCGGCCACCTCCGCCACCCCGGCCTGAGTCGGGCACTTGACACCCGACACGATCATGTTCGGCTTGAGCACAATGCCTTCGAGCAACACGTTCTGGAAATACAGCTGCTGGAAGGTCTCCTTGAGAATCCAGGTGGTGACTTCTTCGTTGACCTCGGCGCTGTTATCGCCGTCCATCAAAACCTCGGGCTCGACGATGGGCACGATGTTGGCTTCCTGGCACAGCGCGGCGTATCGGGCCAGCGCATGCGCATTGGTCTGGATGGCGTTGTGGCTGGGCGCGCCGTTGCCGTTGACGATCACCGCGCGCCACTTGGCGAATCGCGCACCCGCTTCCCGATACTTGACCAGGCGCTCACGCAGGCCGTCGAGCCCTTCGGTAATGGTCTCTTCCGGCTTGCCACCGGGCAGCGGCTTGGCGCCGGCATCGACCTTGATCCCAGGAATCACACCCTTGGAGGCCAGCAGCTGCGCGAACGGCTGACCGGCGAGGCTGGACTGGAACAGGGTCTCCTCGAACAGGATCACGCCCGAGGTGTGCTTTTCGAAACCCGGCGTGGTGAACAGCATGTCGCGATAAGCGCGGCGGTTGGGCTCCGTGTTCTCAACGCCAATCTTGTCAAAGCGCTTCTTGATGGTGCCGGTGGATTCGTCGGCGGCCAGCAGGCCGCGACCAGGAGCGACCATGGCCAGGGCGGTTTCGTTGAGGATTTTTTCGTTCACGCGGACCTCTGCGGGTTGGGGCGGGGATATGAGACGCGAAATTGTACGGGCTCGCGGGAAAGGCTTCCCGTCGCGGGTCGTTTCCTGATGACTGCCGTGGCTTCCAAATCCTGAAATTGATCCACTGGATCCATTTCTCTGCCTCTGGCGGACCGGGTTCTCGCC
>JBQTJH010000256.1:0-3447 GCA_052387335.1 Panacagrimonas sp.
GCCTCGAGCTTGAACTCGGCGCTATGTACTCTTCTGCTCTTCATCTTTCACCTCGAAACACATCATCACACTCAGTGGATGTGTCCGGGAAAAAGAGGGAAGCTCAGTTTCACGGGGTTCACTATATGGAGCTAGATGTAAAGCGTGCCTCGTGAGCACATTTGCCTGCGTATCAGGGCCAGGGTGAGGCGATTCGCCGTACGCCACAGCAGGCTCGCGACCGCGGCTGGTGAGCTGTGCTAACCGGGCGGTGGTCATCTCGATGAGTAGCTGCCGAGTTCGGGTGCTGATCCGAAGCGTGCATTGCCTTGACCGTATGCATTTCGTATGCATACTCACTCTATGGCCATCGAGTTCGATCCATCGAAGGCGCGGCTTAACCTTCGCAAGCACGGGGTGAGCTTCGCCGACGCTGAGCAGGCGCTCTATGACGATCGTGCGCTGACCATGCAGGATCCGGACGCCGAGGGCGAGACGCGCTATGTCACTACAGGCGCAGATGCCTTGGGACGCGTTCTGGTGGTCATTCACACACCACGGGGCAAGAACACACGGCTGATCTCTGCGCGAAAAGCGAGCTCCGGAGAAATGAGAAACTACCATGCGTAAAGACTACGATTTCACCAAGGCAAAGCGCGGGGCTGTCATCTCCGCTAAAGGCAAGACCCGGATCACGATCATGCTCGACAACGACGTGATCGCAGCGTTTCGCGAGCAGGCAGAAGAGAAGGGCGTCGGATACCAGACGGCCATCAATGAAGCGTTGCGCAACGCACTGCTGGCCCATGATGGTCCGCTCACCGCCAAACAACTGCGCCAAATCCTGCGGCAAGAGCTTCGCGCCGCGTAGTCAGGTAGGACCCCATCAGGCACCAAGGGCTTCTTCCGATACATCGGTTGCCGATCCCCACGCAGATCACTCATGGCGTGGACAGCCAGCCAGCTCAGTGCCTGGCGCAGCCTCGACACCACGCAGCGTGTCCTCGATAGCCGCACGCAGCGCATCCGGAATCGTGGTGAGCGCATCAAGCTGCCCCCGCGCGGCACGCACGCAGCCACGCGCCAGCAGCAGACTCGCAAGGTTGTTGCGCGCGGCGGCGGATTGCGGCGCTAGCCGCACCGCTTCGCGCAGCGCGTCTTCCGCGCCGCGCGCATCCTTGGCCGCATAGCGCGCGTTCGCGAACGCCTGCCAGGCCAGCGCAGACTCGGGCCAGCGTGTGAGCGCAGCGCGGTAGGCGACCTCGGCAATGTCGAGCTTGCCCCGCGATTCGAACGGCGCGGCGGCGGCGAGCCAGTTTTCCACCGTTGCGAACGGCGGCACCGTGTCCGGCTGCGCGGCAACGAAGCCCCAGCGCTCGGCGCGCGACCAGCTATCGACGAAGCTGCGCGCGCGCGGCGTGGCGCGCGGCTCGGTGCCGGAGCGCAGCACGAAGCGCGAACCCTGCGGCTCGTAGCCGACGACGACGGCGTAATGCCAGGTCGGCCAGCGCGCGAGGCCGAGATTCTGTAAGACCAGCACCGGATAACCCGCGTGCAGGGCGGCGACCAGCGCCTCCGGGCGTGCTTCAACTCGCAGCGGCAGCCGCTCGTGCCGGCGCGTGGCCGCGATCATCTCGGCTTGCAGGCTGCCTTCACGACCCGGCGTATAGATCAGCGGGACGAGTTGATCCGGCGTGACCGAGCGCCCTTGTGCGCCGAGCACCGTCGCCAGCGCAGCAGGGCCGCAGTGGTATTCGGTCTGGGCGAAGAACGGCGTGTCGCGCAGTTCGACAGATTCCGTCGGCGTATCGAGGCGCAGCGGAATCAGGCCGCAACCGGAGAGCCCAAACAAAACGGCGGGCCAAAGGGCCCGCCGCAGGTGTCGCACGGTGGGGCTCAGATCGCGGTGAAGATGTTGGTCACGCCGACTAGCTCCAGAATCAGCAGCACGACGAACACGATGCCGACCACGGCGAGCGCGCCGGCGCCGGCGGGTTCGCTGTCGATGGTCAGCGCGAGTTCCTGCAGCTCTGCATCGCTGAGCGCCGCAACGCGCTCGGCGGCCAAGGTGCCGTCCACGCCCCAGCCTTCAAGCTGGCCGCGCACTTCATCGCGCGCCATGAACGCATCGACCTTGGCCAGATTCGCTTCGCGCGATTCGGCCGCGACCAGGCTTTCGGTGCCGATCATGCCGGCGTGAGCGGGAAAACCAACCAGCATCATCGCGGCAGACAACCAGCCGATGATCAGGGCACGCAGGGAAGCTCGCATCGAATCTCTCCGGTCAACAAGGGAACAACTGCGCCGATGCTAGCCCGCTCAGCGCAGCAGGTGAAGGTGCGAGAGAGTCGAGGCATCGAATTGCGCGTCGCTTTGCGCGCCAGGCGCGAGCAGCCGCGTGGCGAGCTGCTTGCCCAGTTCCACGCCCCATTGGTCGAAGGCATTCACGTCCCACAGCACCGACAGCACGAAGCAGCGATGCTCGTAGAGCGCCATCAGCGCACCGAGGTGGAAGGCGTCCAGCCGCGGCAGCAGGATCAGGTTGCTCGGCCGGTTGCCACTGAACACGCGATGCGGAATCGCCTGCTCCAGTGCTTCGCCTTTCATGCCGCGCGCGGAGAGTTCGGCGCGCACCTCGTTCGCGGTCTTGCCCTGCATCAGCGCCGCGGCCTGCGCGAGGCAGTTGGCGATCAGCAGGCGCTGCTGCGCGGCGTTGGTGTGATCGGCCGCGACCGGCAGGATGAAATCCACCGGATGAATTTCCGGCCCCTGGTGCAGCATCTGGAAAAACGCGTGCTGGCTGTTGGTGCCGCAATCGCCCCACAGCGCGGGTGTGGTCTGCGCGGCAGGGCTGCCATCGCGACGCACGCCCTTGCCGTTGGATTCCATCTCCAGCTGCTGCAACCACGGCACGAAGAACGCGAGCCGCTGCGCGTAGGGCGCGACGACCTGCGAAGGCATGCCGAGCGCGCCGCGATTCCACAGCGCGAGCAGCGCGAGCAACACGGGCAGGTTCTGCGCATCCGGCGCGTCGACAAAATGCTGGTCCATCGCGTGCGCACCGGCGAGCAGCGCGCGAAACGTCTCCGGACCCAGCGCGAGCATCGCGGACAGGCCGACCGCAGACCACACGGAGTAGCGTCCGCCGACCCAGTCCCAGAAGCCGAACATGTTGTCGGCCGCGATGCCGAACGCGCTCACCGCCTGCGCATTGGTGGAGACCGCGACGAAGTGCTTCGACACCGCGTCCGCACCGAGTGCGTCGACCAGCCAGCGCCGCGCAGCGTCTGCGTTGGCCATCGTCTCCTGCGTGGTGAAAGTCTTGGAGGTGATGACGAACAAGGTGCGCGCGGCGTCCACGCGCTCCAGCACGGACACGAGCTGCGCGGCGTCGACATTGGCGACGAAGTGCGCACGCGGACCGGGGCCGGCGACCGCGGCCAGCGCCTCGCAGACCATGCGCGGGCC
>JBQTJH010000257.1:0-15361 GCA_052387335.1 Panacagrimonas sp.
AAGATCGATCACTTCGTCACTCACTACAACAAGAACTGCTCGCCCTTCGTCTGGACCGCAACGGCAGAATCGATCCTGGCAAAAATCGAACGACTTACATCACAAATCAGTGGGACACCACACTAGCCGGGAGCAATATTCTCCAGTGCCATACGCTGCGCGCCCGTGATGATCATGCGCAACATGCTCACGGTCTGCTCCAGGATCGCCGCGTGGTGTTCGCGCGGCAGATCCATGGCGGTGGCGCCCATGGCGAACACCAGCCGCGTGATCGCCTTGGCCGCAAGCGCGGGTTCGGCGATGGGCGCGTTGTTGGCCTTGGCCAGGCGAACCAGATCCACGCACAGCTCGTCCTCAAAAAAGCGTAGCTCGCGTTCCACCGCGCGCTTGAACGCTTCCGAGCCCGTCGTGCCCTCGCGCAGCAGGATGTGCAGGAATTTCTGCTCTGCAGCCAACTGCTCCATAAAGGTCTCGACTGAGCTGCGCACCACGCTATGTTCGGCCGATGCGCGATGGCGTGCCTCGCCGACGATCCGGCGCAAGGTCCGACCGGCCAGATCGATCAGCGCGATGGCGAGCTCGTCGGTGTCGCGGAAGTGCCGGTAGAAGCTGTTCGGCGCGATGCCGGCCTCGCGCGCGATCTCGCGCAGGCTCAGGGTGGACACGCTGCGATGGGGCCCGACCAGCCCCAGCGCCGCCGCAATCAGGTCTTCGCGCGAGATCGTGGGCCGCCGGCCGGCCGCCGCGGTAAAGGTTCGCATGGGGCCGGATTTGGCCGGTGCGCGTTTCGATTTCAGTGACTTGGCTGCCATGGGAGACATGATATACGGCCATTACTGCACACCTGTATAGACAGGTGTACTTACGCTCGTGCATCATCTTGTTAAGTGGAATTCTGCTGCCTCATGCCGGTTCACATGCTCAAACAACGTCTCGCGCCGCTGGTGACGCCCGCGGTGTTCGATTTCTGGGTCAGCCGCGTCAATCGAACGGCGTCCTGGGAGTTGCCGCTCGCACGCGTGATCGAGCGCCATGTTGAGTCGCGCGACGCCGTCACCCTGGTACTGCAGCCGAACCGCAATTTCGCCGGCTTCCGCGCCGGTCAGCACCTTAACTTGACCGCTGAGGTCGATGGCATCCGGGTGACGCGCAGCTACAGCCCTGCCGATGCGCCGCGCGCTGACGGCCGCGTGAGCCTCACGGTGCGCCACGTGCCCGGTGGCAAGCTGAGCACGCAGCTGTGTCTGCGCACCCGGGTCGGCGATGTAGTGGAACTCGGTCCTGCGTTTGGCGAGATGACGCTACAACCGCTATCGGCGCCGCATCTGCTATGCGCCGCCGGCAGCGGCATCACGCCGCTGATGAGCCTGCTACGCGGTGCGGCGCGCGCAGACGCGGTGCTCGACGTCGATCTGATCTACTGGGCTCAGCGCCGCGCCGATTTGTGCTTCGCCGATGAGCTGCGCGAGCTATCGCGCCGCCTGCCTGGGTTTCGCTGCCACTTCGTGTTGACGCGTGAACCCGAGCCGGACGCTGGCGGACAGCGCGGCCGTCCCAACGCGGAACTGCTGACGCGCCTGGTGCCGGATCACAGCACGCGCAAGGTGCTGGCCTGCGGCCCGAACGGTTTTGTTGAAACGCTGCGCAGCCTGCTGGCCCCGCGTGTGCCGCAGTTTCACGCCGAGTCGTTCACGCCGCCGGCCGCGCCGGCCAAGGTCACGGGCACCGTAAAGGTGGAACTCGCGCGCTCTGGACGCAGCCTGGAAATCGCCGCGGGCAGCGCGCTACTCGATGCGCTTGAAGCGCAGGGCGCCAGGCCTGCTTATGGCTGCCGCATGGGTCTGTGCAACACCTGCGCCTGCGGCAAGCGCGCCGGCACCACGCAGCACCTGATCAGTGGAGACACCGAGGCTGAACCCAGCAGTGCCCTGCGCCTCTGCGTGAACCGCGCCGTCTCCGACCTCGTTCTGGATCTCTGATTCGCCCCATGTCCAAGACTCTCGCTCCCGTCCCGCCACGCACACTCGACGCCTTCGGCGCCGAACTTGATGCCCTGCGCGCACGCACTCTGGCCAAAGTGGGTGCCGAGGATGCGCGCTACATCCGCCGCGTGGTGAAGGTCCAGCGTTATCTCGAAGCGGCCGGCCGTGTACTGCTGTTTGTCAGCATCTTTCCACCGTGCTGGTTGCTCGGCACCTTGTGCCTGGGCCTGGCCAAGATCCTCGACAATATGGAGATCGGCCATAACGTGATGCACGGCCAATACGACTTCATGCGCGACCCCCATCTCAACGGCAAGACCTATGAATGGGACATCGTGGGTACCGGCGACAACTGGCGCAAGACGCACAACTTCAAGCACCACACCTACACCAATGTCCGTGGCATGGACGACGACATCGGCTACGGCCTGCTGCGCGTCTTTCCCGAACAGCGTTGGCGGCCGTTCTTTCTGTTTCAGCCCGTCATCTCAGTGATCTTCGCGCTTGCCTTTGAATGGGGTGTGGCGATTCAGGATCTGGAACTCGGGAAGTATTTCGCCGGCCGCAAATCGAAGAAGCAGCTCGGCGAGGAATGGAAGCCAGTGGCACGCAAGATGCGCCGCCAGATCCTGAAGGACTACGTGATCTTTCCGCTGCTCGCCGGGCCATTCTTCCTGGCCGTGCTGGCCGGCAACTTCGTGGCCAACATCATGCGCAACCTGTGGACCTATACGGTGATCTTCTGCGGCCACTTCACTGCGGACGTGCATACCTTTCCCAAGACCATCGTGCAGAACGAGTCGCGCGGGCACTGGTACTGGCGACAGATCCTGGGTTCTTCGAATCTGCGCGGCGGCAAACTCTTCCATGTCATGACGGGCAACTTGAGCCACCAGATCGAGCATCACCTGTTTCCGGATATTCCGGCCTGGCGCTACGAGGCCATGGCGCGCGAGGTCCGTGCCATCTGCGCGCGTCACGGCGTGCCTTACAACACCGGGCGCCTGTCGGTGCAGTTCTCGCAGGTGGTCTGGCGCATCCTGCGGCATGCGCTACCCAGTCAGCCGACGACGCGCGTGCCTAATTCCGCGCTTCCCGCCCGAGCGACTTGAGACGCGCGGGCAGCCAGCGCAAGACCGTCGGGGCGGATAAGGGTTACGACGCAGCGGATTTCGTCGAAGGCTGCCGGGCGCACCGAGTCACGCCCCATGTGGCGCAGAACCACTACGAATACACCACCATGACCGGCAAGCGGGCGTGGCGCTAAAGCGCGCTGGACACCCGCACCACCCGCCATCCCGGATATGCCGTGAGCCAGACCGTCCGTAAGGTCATCGAAACCCTGTTGGGCGATGGCAAGCAGCACGGCGGCACGATTCGCCAGGTCAAACTACGCGGACGAGACAAAGTGAGTGATGTTTTCACCCTGGCCCTGCTGGCGGTCAACCTGCGGCGCTTGCCCAAACTGATGGCGGCGCGGGCTCAGTGGGCAGGTGCAGGATGAGCAGGCGAGGTGCGTGCGCAGTGCGGGGTTTCATCGAAATCCACGCGCAAATCTCGAAACAAGTCGAGGTGCAGACGCCCCACACGATACGCGTCATCGAAATACTCCACTCGCATCGTCCCCATCACTCGCTTGCTGATCAAAGCAGACGAATTTCAACGAACTGCTAGATTCGAGCCCCGGGGTTTTTTATTTCTGCGTCTCAAATGGCCATGACCGACTTCCTGCCGCCCGAGTGGGCACCGCAATCCGCCGTGATGCTCACCTGGCCGCGCGCCGAGGGCGACTTCGCCGATATCTTCGATGCAGTGGAAGACAATTTTCTGCGCATCGCCGTGGCCATCAGTCGCTACCAGCCGGTGCATATCAACTACGCGCAGGACGCAGCCGTACTGCTCAAGCGACTGCAAGATGCCGGTGCTGTGCTTGAGCGGCTGCGCGTCTACATCGTGGAATCCGACGACGTCTGGGCGCGCGATCACGGCCCCATCACCGTAGTCCGCGAGCACAAGCTTGTTCATCTGGATTTTCGTTTCAACGGCTGGGGCAACAAGTTCGACGCCCGTCGTGACGACGCGCTCACGCAAAATCTCGCGAAGCTGGGTGCGTGGAACACGCCGGTAGAAGCGCAGGATTTCGTGCTCGAAGGCGGTGCCATCGAAGTCGATGGCGAAGGCACGCTACTCACTACTGAACGCTGCCTGCTCGCACCCACACGCAATCCGCATCTGGATCGTGCTGGCATCGAGGCGTTTCTCAAACCGCGTTTTGGCGTGAAGCGCGTGCTCTGGCTCAAGCACGGTGACCTGATCGGCGACGACACCGACGGCCACATCGACACCATCGCGCGCTTCTGCGACGCGCACACCATCGCCTACCAGGCCTGTGCGGATCGCGAAGACGCGCACTACGCGGATCTGGCCGCGATGCAGGATGAGCTGCGTGCGTTCCGCGACCACCAGGGCCAGCCTTATCGTCTGGTGCCGCTGCCGATGCCGGATGCAATGTACGACGCCGATGGCAAGCGTCTGCCTGCGGGCTACGCCAATTTCCTGATCATCAATGGCGCTGTGCTGGTGCCGGTGTACGGCCTGCCGCAGGACGAGGCTGCGCTTGCTGCGCTACGTCCCTGCTTCCCCGGTCGCGAAGTGATCGGCGTGGACTGCCGCTGGCTGGTTCATCAATACGGCAGCCTGCATTGCGTGACGATGCAGATTCCGGCTGTTCAATGAGTCGTAGGGCGGCCCGTGGCCGCCACGATTGGAAATGGAGCGAGGCTCGACGGCGGGCATGGCCCGCCCTACGAACAAAGAACAAGTTCCGTCTGGCTCAACTTGCAAACGAGATCGCCTGTTCCAATCGACTCACCGCCGTCACGTCCATCTCCAGCTTCACGCTCTTGCGCGGCTTGTTCGCCTCCGGGACCAGCGCGCGCTTGAAGCCCTGCTTGGCGGCTTCCATCAAACGCTCTTCACCGTTCTGCACCGGACGGATTTCGCCGGCCAGGCCCACTTCGCCAAAGACGATCAGATCGGTAGGCAGGGGCCGACCGCGGAAGCTGGACAGCGAGGCCAGCAGCAGCGGCAGATCGGCGGCGGGTTCCTGCACGCGCATGCCGCCGACCACATTGACGAATACGTCCTGATCGCCGAGTGCGATACCGCCGTGCCGATGCAGCACGGCGAGCAGCATGTTCAGTCGATTGGCTTCCAGACCGAGCGCCACGCGTCTCGGATTGCCGATCATGGAGCGATCCACCAGGGCCTGGACTTCCACCAGCATCGGTCTTGAACCCTGGCGCGCCACCATGATCACGCTGCCGGGCACGGGTTGTTCGTGACGCGACAGAAACAGCGCGGAAGGATTGCTCACTTCCTTCAGGCCACCATCGGTCATGGCGAACACGCCGAGTTCGTTGACCGCGCCGAAGCGATTCTTCACTGCGCGAATCAGACGAAAACGCGAACCCGGATCGTGTTCGAAATACAGCACGGTATCGACCATGTGTTCGAGCACCCTGGGCCCTGCGATGGCACCTTCCTTGGTGACATGGCCGACCAGGATCACGGTGGTGCCGCTGGCCTTGGCGTAACGCACGAGCTGCGCAGAGCACTCGCGCAGCTGCGACACCGATCCGGGCGCGGAGTCCAGCGCGTCGGTGTACAGGGTCTGGATGGAGTCAATCACCACCAGCCCGGGGCGGCTGGCGGTGAGCGTGGACAGAATGTTCTCGACGCCGGTTTCAGCCAGCGCCGGCAGGTCGATGCGCGGCAGGCCCAGGCGTTGCGCGCGCATCGCAACCTGCGACAAGGATTCTTCACCGGTGACATAGAGCGTATCGTCGCGTCCTTCGATGGCCGCCAGCACCTGCAGCAGCAAGGTGCTCTTGCCAAGACCCGGATCGCCGCCGATGAGAATCACCGCGCCGCGCACCAGACCGCCGCCGAGCACGCGATCCATCTCGCTCAGACCACAGGGCACGCGGGGTGCGGATTCGGCGTCCACTTCATTCAGGCGACGCACCAGCGTGGCCGCACCCGCGCCACCGCGCACGCTAGGCTTGGCGGCGCTGACGGTGGACTCCACCACGGTGTTCCAGGCGCCACAGTCCGCACACTGACCCGACCACTTGGACGCCGACGCACCGCAGTTCTGGCACACGTACGCGGTCTTGAGCTTGGCCACGTTCAGTTGCCGCCCAGATATTGAAAGCGCACGCGGTTGGTCAGACCACAAAACAATTCATAGGCGATGGTGCCGGCGTGGGCCGCGATGATTTCCGCCGGATGGGGCTCGCCCCACAGCAGCACTGGGTCTCCGACCTGGGCGTCGGGCACTTCACGCAAATCTACCGTGATCATGTCCATGGATACGCGCCCGGCCACGCGCGCAAAGCCCTTGCGAATGCGGATTGGCGTGCCATTGGGCAGGCAGCGCGGAATGCCGTCGGCATAGCCCACGGCGACGACGCCGATGGGCATGCGCTGCGCGCAGGTATAGGTGGCGCCATAGCCGATCACGCTGCCCGCCTCGTAGGTGCGCACGGCCAGCAGGCGGCTCTCCAGCTTCAGCGCGGGGCGCAGACCCAGCTCCGAGCCGGTCTTGCCGGGCATAGGGCTGGCGCCATAGAGCGCAAGGCCCGGCCGCACCCAGTCGCGACGCGCCTCGGGCCAGGCAATGATGCCGGCGGAGTTAGCGATGGAGCGTGCGCCGTCCACACCGTCGAGCGCCGCGTCAAAGGCGGCAATCTGTTCGGGAGTTGCGCTCGAATCCGTTTCGTCGGCGCGCGCCAGGTGCGTGATCCAGCCTTGAAACCGCCAGGACGGATGCCGCGCCAGCACCTCGCGCAAACGCGGAATCGCGTCCAGCGGAAACCCTAGGCGATGCATGCCGCTGTCGAGCTTGAACCACAGCGCGATGTTGGATTCGGCCGGCATCGCTTCGAGCAAGTCCACCTGCCAGAAATCATGCACCACGACCTGCAGCCCGTCGTAGGCTGCAAGTGCGGCTTCGTCGGGTGAAATCACGCCTTCAAGTAGTGCCACCGGCGCGCGCACATGCGCTTCCAGCAGCACCTGCGCCTCTTCCATGCAGGCGACCGCGAGCAAGTCCACACCGGCGGCGTCGAGCGCACGGGCCACCGGCACTGCACCGTGGCCATAGGCGTCGGCCTTGACCGCTGCCATCACGCGCGACTTCGGCGCCAGGCGTCGCACCTGCCGAAGATTGTGCTGGACCGCGCTCAGATCGACCGTCGCCGTGACGCGCGGGATCATTCGTAGCTGGCTCCGCTCATCGGGTTTTCGAACTTGGTATTCGCACCGATGAACTGCACGGGAATGGTGGCGAGCGGGCCGTTACGCTGCTTGGCGATGATCACTTCGGCGGTGCGCTCGTCGGCGTTCTTGTCGTAGACCCAGTCGCGATAGATGAACACCACCAGATCGGCATCCTGCTCGATACCGCCGGATTCACGCAGGTCCGACATGCGCGGGCGCTTGTTGTCGCGGTTCTCCAATCCACGGTTGAGCTGCGACAGCGCGATGATCGGAATACCCAGTTCCTTGGCCAGCGCCTTCATCTGGCGCGAGATCTCGCTGACCTCCTGCACGCGGTTGTCACCCTTGCCCGGCACCTGCATCAGCTGGATGTAATCCACGATCAGCAGCTTCAAGTTTTCACGCAAAGCCAGGCGCCGCGCCTTGGCGCGCAGGTCCATCGGCGACAGGCCGCCGGTTTCGTCGATGAACAAGGGCGCTTCGCGCAGACGTCCGATGGTCCAGGTGAGCTGATCCATTTCCTGATCGTTCAACTCGCCGTTGCGCAGCTTGTGCAGCGGAATGCCGCTGCGCGATGAGATGACGCGAAAGCCCAGTTGCTCGGCGCTCATTTCCATGCTGAACATCGCCACCGCTTCCTTGCGATCAAAGGCCACATGCTCGGCAATGTTCATCGCAAACGAGGTCTTGCCCATGGACGGACGCGCCGCCAGGATCATCAGATCGCCAGGCCCCAGGCCCGTGGTCTTGTTGTCGAATTCCAGAAAGCCGGTGGGCAGGCCCGAGGCCCCCATGGGATTGCGCCGCGTCGCGTCGATGCGGTTGAACACCTGGTCCAGCACCACCGGCATGGAGAAGTAGTCACTTCGCACCTTGGCGCCGCGTTCGCGAATCGCGAACACCTTCTGCTCGGCCTGATCGATCAACTCCACCGTCTCGCGGCCATCGGGCCGATACCCCAGCTCGGCGATATCCCCGCCGGCAGCGACCAGACTGCGCAGCACGGAACGCTCACGCACGATGTCGGCATAGGCCAGCACGTTGGCGGCGCTGGGCGTGTCGTTGGCCAGCGAGCCGAGATAGGCCAGGCCCCCCGCTTCGTCGAGCTGGTTGCGCGCGCGCAGATGCTCGGTGAGCGTGACGAAGTCGCAGGGCCGGCCGCCACCGACCAGATCGCAGATGGCGCGCCAGATCAGCTGGTGATCGGCGCGGTAGAAGTCGGCCTCGCCCAGACGATCCGCGATGTCGTTCCAGGCACGGTTGTCGATCAGCAGTCCGCCGAGCACCGACTGCTCGGCTTCAATGCTGTAGGGCGGTGACTTGGGATTGGGGCTCATCCGCGTCCGGTGTGCTCAAGCGATCAAAACAAAACGGCCCGCGCGAGGCGGGCCGTCAGTGTAGCCAGTCAACCCCAGATCAGGACGACTTCTGTTCCTGCACGACAACGGTCAGGCTGGTCTCCACCTCGGAGTGCAGACGCACCGCGACGGTGAACGTACCGGTGCCGCGGATCGGACCTTCGATCATGAGGATCTCGTGCTTGTCCACGTCGAGCTTGAGCGCTTCGGCGGCGTGCACGATTTCGGCCGGACCGACCGAGCCGTACAGCTTGCCTTCTTCGGACGCCAGCGCCTTGATGGTCAGCGTCTTGCCGGCAAGCTTCTCGGCGCGGATCTTGGCGGCGTTGATGGAATCCTGCGCCTTCTTGACCAGCTCAGCCTTGCGCGCCTCGAACACCTTGCGGTTGGGTTCGGTGGCGGGCAGCGCCTTGCCCTGCGGCAGCAGGAAGTTGCGGCCGTAGCCGGACTTCACCTTCACCGTGTCGCCCAGATCGCCGAGGTTCTTTACCTTCTCAAGGAGAATGATTTGCATGAGGTGTTCTCCTTACTCGTGCTTGTCGGGGTAGGGCAGCAGGGCCAGGAAGCGCGCCTGCTTGATGGCCACCGACAGCTGGCGCTGAAAGCGCGTGCGGGTGCCGGTGACGCGGGCGGGAACAATCTTTCCGTTCTCACCGATGTACTGCTTGAGCGTGGCCAGATCCTTGTAGTCGATGCTGGTGGCGCCTTCGGCGGTGAACTTGCAGGACTTCTTGCGACGGAACATGCGCGCCATTACACGCCCTCCTCGGTGGATTCGACGTCGGCATCAGCGTCGGCATCAGCGTCCAGCGCGGCCAGTTCGGCCTGCTGACGCTGCTTGTATTCGGGCTTCTTGTCTTCTTCGGGCAGCTTGAACAAGGGCGACTGGCCGGTCTCGGCCACTTCCTTGCGCATGACGTGCTTGCGGATGACGGCGTCGTTGAAGCGGAACGCGTTCTCGAGTTCGGCCAGGGCCTTGTCGGTGCATTCCACGTTCATCAGCACGTAGTGGGCCTTGTGCAGCTTGGCAATGGCGTAGGCGAGCTGGCGACGGCCCCAGTCTTCAAGACGGTGAACCTTGCCGCCGTCGGCCTCGATCATGGCCTTGTAACGCTCGGTCATGGCCGGAACCTGATCACTCTGGTCCGGGTGCACCATGACCACAATTTCATAATGACGCATGCAAACTCCTGTGGATGGCGGGCGATATGCCCGTTTCGTCCCCCGTAGTTCCACCGGTGGGACAGGGCCTTGCGCCAGGGGCTGGCGAAAGGGCCGCGAAGTCTAGGGGATAGGCCGGGGCACCGCAATGCAGACAGCCCTGGTGAGCGCCTCATCCCCGCGTCGCTTGGTTCGTCGTGCGGTGTGCGGCGACCCGGGTGCGTTTCCGGGCCTTGTCGCGGTGCCGGACTACCGGGTCAGCACGCAGCAGTTGGGATTGGCCAGCAACTCGCGCGAGCGGGATTCGGCCTGGCTCAGATCCACCGGCCGCAACTGCCGGCGCAACCCGTTCAGCATCAGGGTCAGCTCGCGTTCGCGCCCGGCCGCCTGCTGGATCTGGTCGTAAGCATGGAAATGGGCATAGGCCTCCACCGGGTTGGGCGTGCCCATTTCCTCGTTGAGCAACCAGCCGCCGACGGTGCGCAGCGCCTCCACCGAGCCATTTTCCAGCGCCTTGCCCACCTGGACGCGGGCCTCTTCGCGCAGCTGTGTCATGAAGCGCGCCTGCGCCGGCGTGCAGTCCTGAATGAACTGGCAATACTCGGCCTTGGGCAGGTGGAACATCAGATTGAGCTGGGCCTCGACCAGGCCGCCGTCGGCGGCGCGGCGCATCCAGTCGCGGTATTCCTGGCGTGCGCTCGCGGGAATGCCGGCGCAATCGGCGTAGACCTGGCGCAGATTGCGCTCTTCGGCGGCGGGGTCGTCTACGTCCCAGCCCTGATGGCGACGGGTCTGGTGGAGTCGGTCAAGCTGCTGCGCGAGCGCCGTTTCGTCCTCTGCCGCGTCGCGGCATCGATACAGCAACTGGCCGAGCTGGTATTGCTGCGCCGGTGGCGCCTGTTCCGCATTTTCACGCAGACCTGCGTAGGCCTTGGCGTAGGGCGGGCTCGGTACGTCCAGGCGCGGCATGCGAATCAGCTGCACCGACTGGCCCGAGAGCACCCGCGCCTGGCGCGTGATGGGCGCGGCGGGGTCGGGTGTGACGGCCGGCGCCGGCGACGCAACAGCCGATTCGACGCCCGCGTCTTGTGCCGCCGTCTGCGGTGCGTCGGCAAGGCTGTTCGGGGCGTCGCGGTACCACCAGAAACCCAGCAGCATGGCGCCGACGAGCATCAGCGCCAGAACGATGCCGCGTCCGCTCATCCGCGTTTGCCGATCTGCTGGCGTTGGCGAAAAGCCTCGAACAGGCACACGGCCGATGCGGCGGAAACATTCAGGCTTTCGGCCTTGCCCATCATGGGAATGCGCACCACGCGGTCGCAGGTTTCGCGGGTCAGGCGACGCATACCCTCGCCCTCGGCGCCGAGCACGATCACCATGGGTCCGGTCAGATCGACCTCGTACAGGCTCTGTGTGCCCTCGCCCGCGAGACCCGTGAGCCAGTAGCCGCGCTCCTTGAGCCGTTCCAGTGTGCGCGTGAGATTGGTCACGCTGACCACGGGCAGACGCTCGGCCGAACCCGCGGCGACCTTGCGTGCAACGGCCGTCAGGCTGGCGGCGCGATCCTTGGGGATGATCACCGCGCTGGCGCCCGCTGCTTCGGCGGTGCGCAGGCAGGCGCCCAGATTGTGCGGGTCCTGCACCCCGTCCAGGGCCAGAAACAAGCGGTTTTCGCTGGCGGGCGCCTCCAGCACCTGCTCACCGGCCAGCTCGGCTGGCGGAATCAGCGCCAGCACGCCCTGGTGACGCAGGCCTGGCACCTTGATGTCCAGATCACTACGCCCGGCGATGCGCACGGGAATACCCAGCTCCTGCGCCAGGGCCTTCACCCGACGCGCGCGATCATCGTTGCGGCTGTCGGACAGCAGGATTTCGAAGGGCTTGCGGCTGGCGTCTTCCAGCGCCGCGAGCACGGCGTGAAAACCGCCGATGTAGTAATCAGACATCAGGGTTCTTCCATGGCTTGATCGATCTGGCGATCCAGGTCGGCGGGTCGGTTGTCATTGATTTCCAGAACCGCATCGACCTTGCCGCCGATGGCATTACCCGAATAGCCGAGATTCTCGGTATTGCGGATCGTGGCGGTCTCGTCGCGTCCCTCGCCGGCGCGGGACTCGCGCTGGCCATCTTCGCCCACGGGCGCGACGCAGGCCGACAGGCCGGCGAACAGGCCCAGGAGCAGCAACACGCGTAGAGACTTCATGCTCATCTCCTGAATCCTGCGGACGGCCGGTGATTATCCCGCAGCCGGCGCAAAAAAAATCGGGGCGCCGTGGCGCCCCGATGTGCAACTCATGCCCGGCTTAGCCGCCAAGGTAAGGCGGCGGGGTCCAGGCGGCCTGCTCGTTGCCCTCGACCACGGCCTTGAGCACGATGTCGACGCGACGATTGCGCGCTTCCTTCACACCGTCGGCGGTACGCACCAGCAGTTCGCGCTCGCCACGACCTTCCTCACGCAGGCGCGTGGCCGGAACGCCGTTCTGAGCGATGTAGCTTCCCACCGAGGCGGCGCGGTTGACCGACAAGGTCTGGTTGGATTCGGCACTGCCGCTGGCATCGGTGTGGCCGACGACGTGAATCACAGTCTTGTCGTAGGTCTTGAGGATGTTGGCGATCTTGCCGTAGGTGGCCAGCGCGTCCGGCTTGAGCGTGGCGCTGCCCAGATCGAAGCTGACGTCGCTGGCAATGCCGATCTTCAGCGCGTTGTCCGACAGGCGCACGATCTGCAGCTCGGTATTGCGTGCTTCTTCCGCCAGCTGCTGCTCCAGCTCGCGCTGCTGCTTGTCCATGTAATTGCCGACCGCGCCACCGGCGATGGCGCCGACCACGGCACCGACGATGGGCGCGCCACGCGCGTCGCTGACCGAGTTGCCGATCACAGCGCCCACTACGGCGCCAACGCCGGTGCCGATCTTGGCGCGCTGGTTGGGATCATTGGCACAGCCGGCCATGCCGAGCACGGCGATGGAGACGACGACGGGCTTGAAGATATTCATTTGCGTTTCCCTTTGGGCTTCGGACTGGATTTGGGACTGGTTTTGGAACTGTGTTTGGGACCAGATTTGGCGCCGGGCTTGGGCTTCTGACCGTGTTGTGAGTCTGCGCGCGAGTCTGGCTTGGCGCGATTAATTGACGATGAACCCGGACGCCCTTCAATGATTTCCAGATCGATCTTGCGCTCGTCCAGGTTCACCCGCACCACCCGTACCCGCACCGCATCGCCCATATTGTAAACCCGTCCGCTGCGATCGCCGATCAGGCGATGGTGCTGCGGCTCAAACTGGTAATAGTCGTTGGACAGACTGCTGACGTGGACCAAACCATCCACGTACAGCCCGGACAGCTCCACGAACAGCCCGAAGGGTGCGACACCGGAGATGTGGCCGTCGAAGGCCTCACCCACGCGATCACTCATGTACTCGCACTTGAGCCAGGTCACGGCATCACGCGTGGCCTCGTCGGCACGGCGTTCGGTCATGGAGCAGTGCGCGCTGTGACGCTCGATATCCTCCGGCTTGTAGCCGAAGGTCGCGGCCTTCTGACGCCGGATCAGGTGCTTCAACGCGCGGTGCAGGAGCAGATCGGGATAGCGCCGGATCGGCGAGGTGAAGTGCGCGTAGTGCGTCAACGCCAGCCCGAAGTGCCCATTGTTCTGCGCCTGATACCGCGCCTGCATCAAGGAACGCAGCATCACGGTCTGGATCAGGCTGCGATTGGGCTTGTCCTTGACCCGATCCATCAGCTGGGCGTAGTCCTTGGCCTCGGGCCGATCGCCACCGCTCAGCCGCAGCCCCTGCGCCTGCAGGAATTCACGCAGGGTCTGCACCTTCATCGCGTCCGGCTTTTCGTGTACGCGATACGGCGAGGGCATCTGATGCTTGGCCACGAACTTCGCGGCCTCGACATTGGCCGCGATCATGCATTCCTCGATCAGGCGATGTGCACGATTACGCTGCACCGGCACGATCTTCTCGATCTTGCGATCGGCCCCGAACACGATGCGCGTCTCGGTGGATTCAAAGTCGATGGCACCACGCTGCGTACGCGCCTTGAACAGCGCGGCGAAGCAGTCATTGAGCACCTTGAGCGTCGGGATCACCGCGTCCGGCACCCTACCCGCTTCGCCGTCGAGCGCAGCGGCGACATCCTCGTAGATCAGTCGCGCGTCGCTGCGCATCACGCCCTCGAAGAAGCGCGACTTGGTGACCTCACCGTCCGGTGACACGCGCATCTCGCAGACCATGCACAGGCGGTCTACATGCGGGTTGAGCGAGCACAGTCCGTTGGACAGTTTCTCCGGCAGCATCGGAATCACGCGACTCGGGAAGTACACCGAGTTGCCACGCTCCGCACCCTCTCGGTCCAGCGCCGAATCCGGCGTGACATAGGCCGCGACATCGGCAATCGCCACCGTGAGTGTCCAGCCACCGCCACCACCGAGCATGCCGCGCTTGATGAGCTTGGCATGCACCGCATCGTCGAAATCGCGTGCATCGGCGCCGTCTATGGTCACCAGACCGAGTTTGCGCAGGTCGACGCGCCCTTCGATTTGCACCGCCTGCACCGTATCCGGAATGGCCGCAGCTTCGCGCTCCACCGCATCGGGAAACACATGAGGCAAGGCGTGCGTGCGGATTGCGGCCTCGATCTCCATGCCCGGCGCCAGGTGCTCGCCCATGATCTCCACCACGCGCCCCACCGGCAGGGTGCGATGCCCCGGCGGCGCGGTGATTTCCGCCACCACCATCTGGCCGTGTCGCGCTTCGCCACGCGCGTCCTGCGGAATCAGCAGGTCCTGCTGCACTCTCGGGTTGTCCGGAATCACATACGACACACCTTGGTCCACGTGCAGCCGCCCGACGACCTGGCGCGAGGCGCGCGACAGCACCTCCACCACCGAGCCCTCGGGCCGACCCTTGAAGTCCTTGCCGGTGATGCGCACCAGGGCACGGTCACCGTTCATGAGTTCGCGCATCTGCCGTGGCGGCAAGAAGATGTCCGGCGGACCAGCGTCCGGAATCAGAAAGCCGAAGCCATCACGATGCGCCTGCACCGTGCCGGCCACCGCATTCATCTTTCCGACCGGTCCAAAGGCACCGACCCGGTTCTGCACCAACTCGCCCTGCCGCAACATGGCCGCGAGGCGCTTCTCCAAGGCACTCTGCTGATCGAGCTTGGCCAGGCCGAAGCCGCCGATCAGTTCATCGAGGGTCAGGGGGCCGGCGTGTTCGGCCAAGCGATCCAGAATCAGCTGCCGCGAGGGAATGGGGTCGGCATAGCGTTGGGACTCCGAAGCATAGGACGGGTCCTGCTTGCGCCAGTCGGGGGAATTCTTGTTGTGTTTTCTTTTCATTGACATCAGCTAAGCGCCTCTCCAGAATTCGCGCCCTTGTCGCTCCGGCTTTCCGAAGTTGGGGCGCCAATGCCGAGATGGCGGAATTGGTAGACGCACTTTTTTCAGGTACTAGCGAGTAAAATCGTGGAGGTTCGAGTCCTCTTCTCGGCACCAACAAAACAAAAAAGCCCAGCCCTGCTGGGCTTTTTTGTTTTGTTGGTGCCCAAGAAACAGTGGGCACG
>JBQTJH010000258.1:0-36994 GCA_052387335.1 Panacagrimonas sp.
TTCTCCTCCACCCGCTTGCGGGGTAGGTTTTAGGGGAGTGAGCGATTGCTGGAGCGACTCGCTGGCGGTGTTCCGCCACCCGCGGGTGGCTGCCATGCTGTTCCTGGGTTTTTCCGCCGGCCTGCCGTTTCTGCTGGTGTTTTCCACGCTCTCGGCCTGGCTGGCGCAGGTGGGTATCGAGCGCGGCACCATCGGTCTTCTGAGCTGGGTGGGCATCACCTACTCGATCAAATTTTTTTGGGCGCCGGTGGTGGACCGCTTGCGCCTGCCCCTGCTGCACGGCCTGCTCGGCCGCCGCCGCTCCTGGATGCTGGTGGCGCAGATCGGTATGGCCGCCGGTCTGGCCGGGCTCGCGCTGCAGGACCCGCTGACCCAGCTCGCCAGCATGGTGATGTGTGCGCTGCTGGTGGCGTTTTCCTCGGCCACGCAGGACATCGCCATCGACGCCTGGCGCATCGAGGCGCTGGAGATTGAACGTCAAGGCGCGATGTCGGCGGCCTATCAGCTTGGGTATCGCATCGCACTGATCGTGGCCGGCGCCGGCTGCCTGTTCATGGCCGCCGAATACGGCTGGCGTGCGGCGTATCTGGCCATGGCGGGCCTGGCCTGCATCGGTCTGATCACTACGCTGTTGGTGCCCGAGCCCGCGGCGGGCACGCGCGGTACGCCGGAGGCCGAAGCGCGGGTGCTAGCCTGGGTCGAGCGCAACGCCGCGTGGCCGCAACCTCTGCGCAACGCCGGCGCATGGTTTGTCGGCGCGGTGGTGTGTCCGTTCGTGGATTTTTTTCAGCGCAACGGCCTGCAACTGGGCGTGGCCATTTTGTGTTTCGTCGGCCTGTTTCGGCTGACCGACATCACCATGGGGTCGATGGCCAATCCGTTTTATCTGGCCATGGGGTATTCGCTCAAGCAGGTCGCGGCGGTGGCCAAGTTTTACGGCGTGATCTTGTCCATCGTCGGCGCTTTTCTGGGCGGCATTGCGGTGCTGCGCTGGGGCGCCACGCGCTCACTGATCGTGGGGGGTGTGCTGGTGATCCTGTCCAACCTGGGGTTTGCCGCGCTGGCGATTCATGCCGACCCCAGCGTGACCGGCCTGGCCCTGGTGATCAGCGGTGACAACCTGGCTTCGGGTTTTGCCGGGTCTGCCTTCATCGCCTATCTGTCTGGCCTGACCAACACCGCCTATACCGCCACGCAATACGCGCTGTTCTCCTCGATCTTCACCTTGCCGGGGAAAATTCTGGGCGGGGGATCGGGTTATGTGTCCGAGGCCCTGGGATGGCCGGGATTCTTCTTCTACACCTCGGCACTCGGGGTACCGGCACTGCTGCTGATCCTGTGGCTGGATCGGCGCCTGCGCAACGAGGCGCGCGCGGCGTCTCAGTAGTCGTCCAGACGCAGGCTCAGGTCATCTAGCGGGTTGTCCCAGTGGCCGTTGTAGCGATCGTCGTTGTAATCGTCGCGATCCAGGTCCAGGGCGCCTGAATAATCTTCCGGCGGTGCGCAGGGACGAGCGCTGAGTTCCAGCCAGCTGTCGAACTCGAATTCCTCCAGCGAGCCGTCAAAGTGCTGCACCAGCACCACGCCGGCCTTGGCGTCGATCCCGACAATTTCAAACGCTTGATCGCCCGCTTCGAACCATTCGCCCACGGACACCTCGCGCAACCATTCGGCCATCTCGCACCTCCTCCCCATCGCGGCGGGGAACGCAGTTCCTGATTGATCGGAGTTTTGTTCTACGCCCCTGCCCGGGCGCGTTCAAGACCGCCTATCGGAACGGCGCGAGCGGTGTCAGGGGCAGGGAATGGTGTGGCGCTTGTGAATCTGCTCGATGCCCTGGAGCACGTCCTTGGACAGCTTCAAATCGTGCGAGGCGATATTGCTGCGCAGCTGCGCCATGGTGGTGGCGCCGATAATGGTGCTGGTCAGGAACGGCCGTGTATTGACGAAGGCCAGCGCCATTTGCGCCGGGTCCAGGCCGTGCTGCTGCGCCAGTTCCACATACGCGGCCGTCGCCGCTTCGGCCTGCGGGTTGGTGTAGCGCGAGAAGCGCGTGAACAGACTCACGCGCGCGTTGTCGGGTCGTGCGCCGCCCAGGTACTTGCCGCTGAGCACGCCGAACGCCATCGGCGAATAGGCGAGCAGGCTCAAGTTTTCGCGATGTGAAAATTCCGCCAGCCCGATCTCGTAGCTGCGGTTGAGCAGGCTGTAGGGATTCTGGATCGACACCACACGCGGCAGCCCGGCTTCGCGCGACAGCCGCAGATACTCGCTCACGCCCCAGGGGGTTTCGTTGGAGATGCCGACGTAGCGCACCTTGCCCTGCTGCACCAGCTCGGCCAGCGCGCCCAGGGTTTCCTCGATGGGAATGGCGCGGTCATGGCTGTGTTCGTAGCCAAGGCGACCAAAATAATTTGTCGCGCGTTCCGGCCAGTGAATCTGATACAGATCGATGTAGTCGGTCTGCAGGCGCTTGAGATTGTCCTCACACGCGGCGATCACGGACTTGCGGTCCAGGCGCGAGCCGCCGCGGATGTGCGCGGTTCCGGGACCGGTGACCTTGGTCGCCATGATGATGTCCTTGCGCCGGCCGCTCTTTCTAAACCAGGTGCCGATGTATTCCTCCGTGCGGCCCTGGGTTTCGGCCTTGGGCGGCACCGGATACATCTCCGCGGCGTCAAAGAAGTTGATGCCCTGGCTGAGCGCGTAATCCATCTGCTCGTGGGCTTCGGCTTCGCTGTTCTGCTGGCCCCAGGTCATGGTACCCAGGCAGATCAGGCTGACCTTGAGCTCTGTGTTACCGAGTTGGCGTTTTTCCATGACGAAATCAGTTTTCGAAGGTGACGGGCCGCTGCGGCTGCGCGCGCTTGCGGGTGAGGCTTTCGATGGCCGGTGCCACGATCAGTTCCATGGTCTGTCGCATCTTGTTGCCGGGAACTACCAGGGTCTGGTCGTTTGATTTGAACGCGCCCTGGATCTGCTGCATGAGCTGGTCGATGCGCGCCGGAAGGCGTGAACCCTCGTTGAAATGGATCACCACCAGACTCTCCGCGGGGCTGGGAATCTGCCGCACGGTGAACGGATTGGAGGTATCCACCAGCGGCACACGCTGGAAGTTCACATCGGTTCGCGAGAACTGTGGCGTGATGTGGGTGACGTAGTCCGGCATGCGCCGCAGGATGGTGCGCATCACCTCTTCGGCCTGATGGCCGCGTTCCTCGGTGTCGCGACGGATCTTCTGGATCCATTCCAGATTGATCACCGGCGACACACCGATCAGCAGATCCATGTGGCCGGCGATGTCGGCGTCTTCACCGACATATCCGCCGTGCAGGCCCTCGTAGAACAGCACATCGGTATCCGGCGGCAGCGCCTCCCACGGCGTAAACGTGCCCACCGCCTGGCCCCAGGCCTGAGCCTCGTGCTCAGTGTGCAAGTAGTGTCGCGTGGTGCCGCTGCCGCGCTCGCCGTATTCGCGCAGCAGAGCCTGCAGACGATCCAGATGGTTGCCGGCCGGGCCGAACAGGGAAAAGTTCTCACCGCGTATGCGCGCCCGTTCGATGGCCTGCTTATTGCCCTCTCGATCAAAGGCGTGAAACGCATCGCCCTCGATCATCGCCGCCCTCAGCCCCAGAGCCTTGAACACGCGGTCGAACACCTGCACCGCAGAGCTGGTGCCCGCGCCAGACGAACCGGTGATGCCAAAGATGGGATGCAACAAGGCCAAGGCAGCGCGACCCGAACTCTCAAGGGGCGACCGGTGTACCACGCCTGCGCGCAGCAAGTCGATGGGGCAGGGCGTGGCCTTTTGTGACGATCAAACGGAAAATGCCGACCCCACCGCGTTTTCCAACTGCCAGCCCTGCCATGAATTTTCTTCGACTCGCCGATCTGGACCTTCATCACAAGCGTGTCTTCATCCGTGCCGATCTCAACGTGCCGCAGGACGATCAGGGCGCGGTCACCGACGACACCCGTATCCGCGCCTCGATTCCCGGTATCCAGCTGGCGCTGAAGAAAGGCGCGGCGGTGATGGTCACATCGCACTTGGGTCGCCCGACCGAAGGCCAGCTCAGGCCCGAAGACTCGCTCGCGCCCATCGCTGTGCGCATGAGCGAGCTGCTGGGGCAGAAGGTCGAGCTGATCCAGAACTGGGTTGACGGCGGCTTCACGGTGCAACCCGGCCAGGTCGTGCTGCTTGAGAACTGCCGCTGCAACAAGGGTGAAAAGAAAAACAGCGAGGAGTTGGCGATCAAGATGGCCAAGCTCTGCGACGTCTACGCCAACGATGCGTTTGGCACCGCACACCGCGCCGAGGCCACGACACACGCGCTGGCGATGCACGCGCCCGTCGCCTGCGCCGGCCCGCTGGTTGCGGCGGAACTCGAAGCGCTGGGCAAGGCGCTGCTGGCCCCGGCGCGGCCGCTGGTGGCCATCGTCGGCGGCAGCAAGGTCAGCACCAAGCTCACCATCCTGGATTCGCTGGCGGACAAGGTGGATCAGCTGGTGGTCGGCGGAGGTATTGCCAACACTTTCCTGCTGGCCATGGGTCTGCCCATCGGCAAGTCGCTGGCCGAGCCGGATCTGGTCAACGAGGCCCGACGCATCATCGACAAGATGGCCGCGCGCGGCGCCTCGGTGCCAATCCCGACCGATGTGGTGACGGCCAAGGGATTCTCTGCAAGCGCGGTCGCCACGGTGAAAGCGGCGTCGGACGTGGTGGCCGACGACCTGATTCTCGACGTGGGTCCGCAGACCGCTCGCCAGCTTGCTGCGCTCATGGCCCAGGCCGGCACCATCGTCTGGAACGGGCCGCTGGGGGTGTTCGAGTTCGAAGCCTTTGCCAACGGTACCCAACTGCTGTCCGAGGCCATCGCCAAGTCCAGCGCGATGTCCATCGCCGGCGGCGGCGACACGGTGGCGGCCATCGCCAAGTTCGGCATTGAAAAAGACGTGGGCTACATCTCGACCGCGGGCGGCGCCTTCCTGGAATTTCTCGAAGGCAAGCAGTTGCCGGCCGTGGCCGCGCTGGAAGCTCGCGCACGTAACTGAGGCGCAGTGATCGGCTAAGGTTGAAGGCGGGGCCTGCGACCCGTCTTTTTTTTATGGGGGACTGGCGATGAAGATCGGCGTCATGGGTTCCGGCGTGGTGGCGCGCACGCTCGCCGCGGGCTTCCTCAAGCACGGCCACGATGTGCTGCTGGGCACGCGCGATGCGGACAAGCTGCGCGACTGGCTCAAGACCACGCCGGGTAGCAGCGCCGGCAGCTTTGCCGATGCGGCCAACTTCGGTGACGTGGTTGTGCTGGCGGTGCGCGGTTCGGTTGCCAGCCGCGCCCTGCGCCTGGGCGGTACGTCCAATCTGCTCGGCAAGGTGGTGATCGACGCCTGCAACCCGATTGCTGATCAGCCGCCGGTCAACGGCGTGCTGCGCTTCTTCACGTCGTTGGACGACTCGCTGATGGAGCGCCTGCAGCGCGAGTTCTCGGTGGTGCGCTTCGTCAAGGCCTTCAATAGCGTGGGTGCTGCGCAGATGATCAATCCGCAGCTCGAAGGCGGCCCGCCGACCATGTTCATCTGCGGCAATGACGCTGCCGCCAAGCAGACTGTGAGCACCTTGCTCAAGCCGCTGGGATGGGAGACGGCGGACATGGGTATGGTGGAGGCGGCGCGTGCCATCGAGCCGCTGTGCATGCTCTGGTGCATTCCCGGTCTGCGCGGACAGAGCAGCGCGCACGCGTTCAAGCTGCTGCGCGCACCGGGCCCCTGATTCAAGCCCCATGCTCCGCTTCCGCTATTACGACTTTCTTGTTGCCGGCCTGGTCGCGGTGCTGCTGTGCTCCAACCTGATCGGACCCGGCAAGGTCTGCACCATCACCTTGCCCTTTATCGGCGATTTCAGTTTCGGCGCCGGCAACCTGTTCTTACCTATCGGCTACATCTATGGCGACTTGCTCACCGAGGTCTACGGCTAAGCACGCGCACGCCGTGCGATCTGGGCCGGATTCGGTGCCATGATCTTCGCGAGCTTCATGTCCTTCGTCGTGGTGAATATCCCGGCCAGCCCCAGCGAGCCGTGGAACGCGACCCTGCAGCCGGCGCTGGAAGTGGTGTTCGGCAATACCTGGCGCATCGTGGCGGCGAGTATCTTTGCCTACTGGGTGGGCGACTTCATCAACTCCTTCGTGCTCGCCAAGATGAAGGTCTGGACCCAGGGAAAACACTTGTGGACGCGCACCATCGGCTCCACCTTCTGCGGACAGGCAGCAGATTCACTGCTGTTCTATCCGCTCGCGTTCTACGGTATCTGGACCAATGACGCGCTGATTGCGGTGATCGTTTTCAACTTCGTGTTCAAGCTTGCGGTGGAAGTGGCGTTCACACCGATGACCTACGCCGTCGTCGGCTGGTTGAAGCGTGCAGAGGGCGTGGACACCTACGACACCGCGACCCGATTCACCCCCTTTTCCCTGCGTGATGAGGGCGACAACGGCCTGCAGAAAAGCAGCGATCTGCAATCCGAAAAGCGGATCTGAGCCAGGCCGCGCGCCCGGCTTTTTCGGCGTCTTTGCGGCCTTTTCTTCCCGATCATCAGCGCGGGCTTGGCGGCACTGCGCGCATGCCCTACATTCTGCCTGCCAGACGCTGTTTTTGAGGCATTTGGCGCACATTCCTACTCACTGACCAAGCCCATGCCCAAGACCAAAAAAGCTCCCGCCAAAGCCGCTGCCCCCAAGGCCATCAAGGAAGTCATGACCAAGTCCGGTCTGGTTTCTCATCTCGCCGAAGCCACCGGCGTCGTCTCCAAGGACGTCAAGTCCGTTCTGGCTTCGCTGGAACAGGCCATATCCAACTCGCTCAGCAAGAAGGGTGCGGGCACGTTCGTGCTGCCCGGTCTGCTGAAGATCACCTCGGTCAAGGTTCCGGCGCGCCCCAAGCGCAAGGGCATCAACCCCTTCACCAAGGAAGAGCAGTGGTTTGCGGCCAAGCCCGCGAGCGTGAAGGTCAAGGTGCGTCCGCTTAAGAAGCTCAAGGACGCTGCGGCCTAAGCGGAGTGCTCCGGAGCCGCCTCGTCTGACGGGGCGGCTCCGTGCGTTTTTGCGGGTCGGCTGAAGACCGACCCTGCATGCCTGATCGGATCAGGTGGTCGGCGTACCGTCGACCTCAGGCCAGGACTGCGGCAATCTCGTCCTGCACCGACAGCGCCATCGCGCGCGGATCGGCGGCATCGCGGATCGGCCTGCCTACCACCAGATAATCCGCCCCTGCCTTGATCGCTGCGGTGGGTGTCATGACGCGCTTCTGATCGGCCAGCACGCGGTTTTCCACCGGACGAATGCCGGGTGTGACGCAGATCAGTTCACGCGGCGCCTCTAGGCGCAGGCGCTCCACTTCCAGCCCCGAGGACACCACGCCGTCGCAGCCCGCGGCCAGTGCGCGACGCGCGCGCGACAGCACCAGGGTGGCCACATCGCACTGGAAACCCAGATCGTCCAGATCGCCCTGGTCCAGGCTGGTGAGCGCGGTGACCGCCAACACTTTCAGCGTGCCGGACTTGGCTTTCGCGGCTGCCTGCATGATCGATTGATTGCCGTGAATGGTGCAGAAGTCCGCGCCGCGCTCGGCCAGATTGGCCACCGCGCGCGCCACGGTTTCGGGAATGTCAAAAAATTTCAGATCGACAAAGACCTTCTTCTGCTCGTCCTTCAGCCACTGCAGCAGCTCGAAAAAGCCGGGCGCCATGCACAGCTCCATGCCGATCTTGTAGAAGCTGCCGGCGTCGCCGAGCCTGCGCACCAGTGCGCGCGCGGCGTCTGCGTCGGGGACATCGAGGGCGATGATCAGATGATCGCGGGGGTCGGTGGGGCGCATCAGATTCCTGTCAGTAGAAAGTCGAGAGCGGACATCCATTCGGCGTGTCGGCCGGAAACATCTGCAACCGGCTTGCTCAGTTCGCGCGCATCAATGGCGGCCAGATCGGATACCGAGGCCACCACATCGATGCCTTCCACGGTTAGTCTCGGGTTGAGTCGGTCGTAGACAGGTCCGTAGCGCTCGGCGCGGACCAGCGGCACGACCACACGCGAAGGTGTCTTGACGAAATCGGACTGCACGTCGAGCAGAAAGGGCACATCGCGTTTGGTCGTGCGCAGATTGCGATAGACCTGAAATCGCGCCATCAGAAGCGCACCAGGTCCTTGTTCCACATGCCGCTACGTTCTATGCGTCGTGTGTGGTGCTCGATGGCTGCGCGGTTGTCCTCGGCCCAGCGGCGCGCTTTCTCCTCACGTACTGCTGCGGCCAGGGTGTCATCTGCGATGCGGGAAATGTTCAGGCCGAGTGCGCGCGCATCGTCCAGGATATTGGCGCTCAGGCTCAGATTGACCCGTCGCCTTGCGCCGGGCCTGGCTGGCTTGGCGGGGCTCCCGGTCGGCGACTTTACAGAGGATGCAGGCATGGTTCAGGTCCACCATAGATACGCACGAAGAATGCGCACGGAGTGAGCCCAGGTCAAGCCGCCAGCGCCGCACGCACTTTGTCCGCATTCGGCGCGTTCTCGGCGCGCAACTCTTGCGCGAACAGCGCCACGCGCCATTCCTCGATTACCCAGCGTGTCGGGTGCAAGGGTTGCGGAAGGCGCGCAAGAAACGGCCTGAGCTGCGCGGTGAGCTCGCTGTCTCGCTGCGGCTTGTTGGGCAAGCGATCCAGCCGGATCGAGACCGCTTTCAGATACACCGCGATGCGTGGCCACTGTGCATCCGGAATGCGGTCCACGAAATCTGCCGCCAGCAAGGTATCCAGCTGTGCGCTGATGTCGCTGCGCGCTTCCGGCCACTGGCCGCTCAGCGCACGCAGACGCTTGCGGAGTTCCATGGCCGTGATCAGCCAGTTGCAGGCTTCCTCGAGCATGGCGGCAGCGAGCCGGCCGAACTCGCCGCGATGCTGCAGCGCCTGCTGGAACGCAACCTGGGACCGCATGCTGTCGAGCGCCCAGGCGCGCGTGGCTGCACGCAGCGCCACCGCGCGCGCCAGATCCTCGGGATTCAGGGCCAGGCCGATCTGCGACAAACCCAGTTGTGACTTGGCACTGCGCGTCAGGTCGCGCAGACGATCATTGAGCTTGGCCAGCAGCATGAACCGTACGCCGAGTGCGTGCGCACTGGCTGCCGCGTCGGCCGACTCCAGCAGTGACAGCGATAGCTGATCGTCTTGTACCTGTAGCGCCGGATAGGCGCGTGCGCCGCTGGGCAGGACGACGTGCTCCGGCAGATCGCCGAAATCCCAGTCGATCACGTGCTCACGTACCCAGCGGCGCGTGCTGTCGTCGCGCGTCGCAGTGGCCACCAGCGCTGCGCGCGCCGGGCCGACCTGCGCATCTTGAAGCGCGGTCAGTGAATCGGCCTGCGCCAGCACCTTGCCCTGTTCGTCTTCCAGCACCAGCCGTGGCTTGAGATGCACATCGAGCTTGGCGGGCGCGAAATCATCCGGCGCCAGTTGCAGCCCGGTCATGGCCTGGAAGCGCACGCAGATCGCCGGCAGCAGGGCGCCCGCGGTTGGATCGAGGCTGTTGGCGAGCGCGTCGGCGTAGTCGGCGGCGGGCACGCAGTGACGACGCAGCGCTTGCGGCAAGCTGCGCAGCAGGCCCTCGATGCGAGCGGGCAGCAGGCCGGGTACCAGCCAATCGAAACGCTCCGGCGGCAGCGCGTACAGATAGGCGATGGGAATGTGGAAGGACACGCCATCGGCGTCGGTGCCCGGATCATGTGCGTAGGACAGGCGCAGGCGATGGCCGGCGATGTCGATGTGATCCGGAAACTGGTGTTTGATGTTGGCGTTGGCGCCGCTGCGCAGCACGTCGCTCTCGCGCATGCGCAGGCTGTTGCCGTGCGTCTTGTTCGGCGTGTGCAGCCAGCGCTTGAGGGCGGCTGCGGTGCATATCTCGGCGGGAATACGCGCGTCGTAGAACGCGAGCAACTGCGCTTCATCGCCCAGCAGATCGGGTCGGCGCAGACGCGCCTCCTTTTCACGCACGTCTTCGACCAGCTGCAGGTTCTTGTCCAGGAACGCTGGCTTGTTGCTCAGCTCGCCGCGCACCAGGGCGTCGAGCAAGAAAATCTTTCGTGCGCCGACCGGATCGATGGAGCCGTAGTGCCGCACCTGCTTGCCCAGCGGCAGACCAAAAATACTCAGGTGTTCGGTGCAGCTGACTTCGCCGCGCGAGGCGTTCCACTCCGGCTGCTGCGCGACTTTCTTCACTAGGTGCGGCGCCACCACCGACAGCCACTCGGGCTCTATCGCCGCTACGGTGCGCGCAAACACCTGCGAGGTGTGCACGATGGACGCGCACATCAGCCAGATCGGCGCTTTCTTGGCCAGCTTGGAGCCGGGGAAAATCTTGTAGCGGCGTCCGCGTGGCCCCTGGTATTCCGGTTTCTCCGGCAGCTTGAGGCCGATGTGATCCACCAGCCCCGCGAGCAGCGCCTGGTGCAGCGGCGCGAATAGTTTCTCGATCTTGTCTGGCGCGCTCGCGCTCAGATCCATTTTGTTCTTGCGCTCGCCGAGCAGATCCACGATCTGCTTGTAGACCGACTCCCATTCCTCCATGCGCAGATACGACACGTAATGCGCCTTGCACAGCTTGCGCAGTTGGCGGTTGGACGCGTCCTGCCCCCATTGCTGCCAGCGCTGCCACAGCTGCAACAAGGTCAGGAAATCCGAACGCGGATGACGCCATTCCGCATGCTTCTGCCGCGCCTGAACCTGTGACTCCGGCGGCATCTCGTGTGGGTCCTGCACCGAAAGCGCTGCGGCCAGCACCCAGATTTCGTGCGCGCAGCCCGTGTCGCGTCCGGCCAGAGCGATGCGGGCAACGCGCGGGTCCAGCGGCAGGCGTGCGATCTCGCGGCCCAGCGGTGTCAGGCGACGCTCCTCATCCAGCGCACCGAGCATTTCCAGCAGTCGATAGCCCTCGGAGATCTGGCGCGAGTCCGGTTCGTCCAGCCAGGGAAACGCGTCCACGTCGCCCAGGCCCAGCATCGCCATCTGCAGGATCACGCCCGCCAGATTGGCGCGCAGCACTTCCGGATCGGTGAACGGCGCTCGTGCAGCAAATTCATCTTCCGCGTACAGGCGCACGCAGGTGCCAGGGCCGACTCTGCCGCAGCGGCCGGCACGCTGATTTGCCGCGGCCTGGCTCACCCCCTCGATGTGCAATTGCTGGATACCCAGACGCGTCGACCAGCGACTCATGCGCGCGGTGCCGGTATCCACCACGTAACGAATGCCGGGCACGGTCACCGAGGTTTCCGCGACATTGGTTGACAGCACGATGCGCGGCGGCCCGCCGGAGGTGAATACGCGGTCCTGTTGCGCCGCTGGCAACCGCGAATACAGCGGCAACACCTGCGCGCGCGGAAAGCGACCGGCGAGCATGCGCGAGAGCTCGTGGATTTCGCGCTCGCCCGGCAAGAAGACCAAGGTGTCGCCGACCTTGCCACCCGACCACAGATGCTCGATGGCCTCGGCCACCGCGTCCTCGGTGTCGGCTTCCTCGGCCTCGGGGCGGTACTCCAGCTTTACCGGATAGGTACGGCCTTCGACGGTAAAGATCGGTGCGTTGTTGAAATGGCGTGACAGGCGCTCCGGGTCGAGCGTGGCCGAAGTGACGATCACTTTCAGGTCTGGTCGTCGCGGCAGCAGGCGCTTGAGCCAGCCGAGCAGAAAATCGATGTTGAGGCTGCGCTCGTGAGCCTCGTCGATGATGAGGGTGTCGTAGGCCAGCAGTTCGCGATCGCGCTGCAATTCCGCCAGCAAGATGCCGTCGGTCATCAGCTTGACCAGTGAGCGTTCGGACACGCGCCGGTCGAAGCGCGTCTCAAAACCCACGAGTTCGCCCAGCGGCGAATCCAGTTCCCTGGCAATGCGCGTGGCGACGCTGCGCGCGGCCAGTCGTCGCGGCTGCGTGTGGCCGATCAAACCGCGCGCGCCGCGGCCCAGCTCCAGGCACAGCTTGGGCAACTGCGTGGTCTTGCCGGAGCCGGTCTCACCGCAGACGATCAGCACCTGATGCGAGCGCAAGGCGTCGAGCAATTCCTCGCGCGCCTGCACCACCGGCAGCTCGTCCGGATAGCGCAAGGTCTTCGGGCGCAGCGCTGCACGCGCGGCCTGACGCTGCAGGCCAGCGGCGAGGTCCACCAGAAAGCGCGCTGCGGCGAAATGCTGGGGGTCGGCCCGTGCCAACTGCCGCGACAAGCGCGATGCGTCGCGCACCAGCAGATCGGGCGTCGCGCGCTCGAGCCGGGCGCGCAGGTCAGACACATCGGCTGCAGCAAGATCCTTGGCCAAGCGCATCGCGCCGATTCAGGACTTACGACAGCAGCGGCGCCAGCTTGGATTCGAGTTCGGCGACACGCGCTTCCAGGGTGGCGAGGCGTTCGCTGAGCGAGGGCATGCCCGGAGCCGGCACGTCGATGGAGTCTTCCGGCGCGGTCTGCAGGCCGGCAGCGGCGTCGGGGCAGACCAGCTGGACGAAGCGCTGCGCCGACTGTCCGGGCTGACGCGCCAGCGCCGAGGCAAACGGAAAGGCGCGGTCGGCCAGATCTTCCAGCGCTGCCTGTACGCCGGCCATGTCGGCCGGTCCGTTCAGCGGCGCGGCGTGCGCACGCAACTCGGCCAGGGTTTGCGGGCCGCGCAGCATCAAGGTCACCAGCACCGCCATCGCGGCATCCTTGAGCAGCAGTTCGTGGTTGAAGCGATGCCGCCACTTGGGCACGCGGCTGAGCTGATCCTCGCGCTTGGCCAGGCGCAGCTCTTCCAGCTGGTTGAGAGTGGCGCCGACCTCGCCCTCGCTCAAGCTCATCACCGGATCGCGCGAGGTCTTCTGGTTGCAGGCCACCACCACGGCGTTGACGCTCAGTGGGTAGTACTGCGGCGTGGTGATGGATTTTTCCACCAGGCAGGCGATGACACGGGCCTGGGCCAGCGTCAGCACGAGTTTCATGTCAGCGACGAGTTGAGCGTGATCAGGGGGCGTTGTCCGGGACCACCGGCTCATTGCGCTCGGGCACGGTCTGGTCGTTGCCGCGCCGGGGTTCGTCGGGCGACTCGTAAAAAACTTCGAGCTTGCTGCCGTCTTTGGCTTCAGCGGGCTTTTCTTCTGCGGCGACTTGCGCCTTGTCGGCCTCTGCCTCGGCCTTGTCAGTCGTGTTCGAAGGAATAATCAGCTCAACACCCGCGTCGGGCTTGGAGCTATCGAACGGCGAGAAAAAATTAGCCACGCGAGTGAAGAAGCCCGGCTTGGCCGGCGGTGCGCTGACCTCGCTCAAGCGCGGAAGGTTCTCGGCGCCAGCCTGATCCAGGCCCTTGGGTCGCTCTTGCGCCGCCAGCAGCTTGCGCGCGTCCTCTTCCTGCTGCTTCATGCCGGACAGCGCGTAGCATTTCACCAGCATTTCCAGCGCGCGATAGCTGGCCGGCGTGCCCGGGTACTGCGCAATCACCTGCTCGCCGCGCTTGGCAGCGGCCACATAGGCGCCGCGACGCACATAGAAATCCACCACGTGCAGCTCATGTGCCGCCAGACGATTGCGGATGTGCACCATGCGTGCATAGGCGTCGCCGGAGTACGGACTGTTGGGGAAGCGCTGGATCAGCAGTGAAAAATCGTCGAATGCACGGCGATGGCTGCTGACATCGGACTTGGTTTCGTCCACCGGCAGGATGTTGAGCGTCGATTCGTCACGCGCGTAGTTGATCAGCCCCTTGAGGTAGTGCACGTAGTCCACCGCGCTGTGACGCGGATGCTCGCGCAGGAAGCGGTCGGCGCTGGAGGTGGCGCGGTCGTGATCGAAATTGCGGTACAGCGCGTAGATGCGCTCCAGCTCGCCCTGGGTGGCGTAGTCGGAGAACGGAAAGCGTTTGGACAGGTCGTCGTAGCTTTCGATGGCGCCGAGAAAATCCGAGCGGTCCAGTTCGCGGCGCGCGCGAAAATACAGCTGCGCGGCGTTGAGCTTGGCGTCGCGCTCCAGGCGCCGACGCTCGGCCAGGGGGTCTAGCTCGTCTTTGAAGACAGTGGCCCGATCCGGATCACGCGTATCCTTGTCGGGCGAGTCCTTGTCGTCTTGTTTAGGGTTTGAGCTGCATCCCACCATCAGAAAAATGGCGAGCACCGCCACCAGGAGTGACGAAATCTTCATGCGCAAGGGGATCGAAACTGGGCAAAAAACGTGCATGAGTATAGCCCATGCCCGTCGTTGAGCCCGATGAGCCGGGCGAGGACTCAGCAGACTCCCTGGAACCGGCCGTAGTTCCCGAGTCGCTGAATGGCCAGCGCCTCGACGTGGTGGCGGCGCAGCTGTTCAGTGACTGGTCGCGCTCGCGCCTGCAGACCTGGATCGCCGACGGCCGCCTGCGCCTGAACGGCGAGGTCGTGACCCGCGCGCGCACGCCGGTCAATGAAAACGATGTGTTGGAGCTGGACCCGGTCGCCGAACCCGATTTCCGTATCGAAGCCCAGGACATTGCCTTCGACGTGATCCACGCCGACGCGCACCTGGCCGTGGTGTTCAAGCCAGCCGGCCTGACCACGCATCCCGGTGCCGGCCAGCCCGACAACACCTTGCAGAACGGCCTGCTGCATCGCTTTGCCCAGACCGCCGCGGTGCCGCGCGCCGGCATCGTGCACCGCCTGGACAAGGACACCTCCGGCCTGCTGGTGGTGGCGCTGAGCCTGCATGCGCACGCCAAGCTGGTGGCCATGCTGGCGCGGCGCGAGATTCGCCGCGAGTACGACGCCGTGATCAACGGCACGCCGGTCAGCGGCGCCACCATCGACGAGCCCATCGGCCGCAGCCCGCGGGATCGTCTGAAGATGGCCGTCAACGAACGTGGCCGCGACGCGGTGACGCACTATCGTATCCAGGAACGCTTCGCCCATCACACGCACCTGCGCGTGAAGCTGGAGACCGGGCGCACGCACCAGATTCGCGTGCATCTGGCGCATCAGCGCATGCCGCTGGTGGGCGATGCGCTGTACGGCGGGGGCGGTGCACGCGGCACGGGTCTTTCCGAGCCCACGCGCGCGGTGTTGCAGGGCTTCCGTCGTCAGGCGCTGCACGCGCGCGAACTGGGCTTTGCCCATCCGGTCAGCGGCGAGCCGATGGAGTTCAGCGCCGAAATGCCGGCCGACATGCAGGAATTATTGATCGCGCTGCGCAGCGGTTGAGCTTTGTCTGGCCAAAAGCGAAAGCACTCAACGCAGAGGCGCAAAGGACGCAAAGATAGAAAAATAATTTCGGTCTTTCTTTGCGTCCTTTGCGTTAGAAGCTGTTGGCAACCTTGAACAACTCACCCCCGCCGCTGACGGCCTACCGCAGCTCGCGATCCAGAAATTCCGCTGCCGCTTCAAACGCCGGGCCATCGGTGAGAAACGCGCTGATATGTCCGCGCCCGCGCAGGATGAACAGCTCACTGCGCACCTTGGCCTTGACCAGCTCTGCATGCAGGTCTTCCGCGTGATCCACCGACACGAGCAAGTCGGAACCGCCGTGGTAGATGAAGTGCGGCGCATCATCCGCACTGACATAGCTCACCGGCGAAGCGCGCCGGTAGGCTGCCGGGTCCTTCTGTAGGGTCGTGCCCAGGAATTGAGGTACCAGCTTGCCACCGGTGAACTTGCTCAGATCGCTGGGCGTCCCGCCAGCCACCACCGCCGCGGCGCGGGGTTCGGCGAACAGTGCATCGCCCGGCGACAAGGTGCCGAGCAGAGCCGCCAAGTGCGCGCCGGCGGAATAGCCGAACGCGCCAATGCGCTGCGACCGCATGCGGTAATCGGCTGCGTGCGTCTGCATCCAGCGCAGTGCCAGTTGCACGTCTTCGAGCTGCGCCGGAAAGCGATGCGCGGGCGCGAAACGATAGGTGGTGTTGAACGCAACGAAACCGCGCCTGGCCAGCCGCTCGGCCAGTGACTGCACCTGTTCGCGATCCCCGCGCTCCCAGCCGCCGCCGTGAATCAGCAGCACGCCCGGCCAGGGACCCGCGCCATGCGGAATGTAGACGTCGGCGTACAGTGTCTGTGGTGCGGCCGCAGGCGTGAACAGCACATCGCGCACCACTTCGAAATCGGTCTTGATCGGCGGCGTGGCGGGCGCGTCGGGCTTGCCGACATGGCTGCTGCAGCCCACCAGCAGAAACCCGACTCCGGACAATAGTCGATGCAATAGCGGAAATGCGTTCATGGGATCAGCGTATCCGCGGCCAGACCCAGAAAGATCACAGCGCCAAAGTAGTGGTTGGCCAGAAACGCGGCAAAACAAGCCTGCGGCGCGCGCTCGCGGATCATCCATTGCTGACGCAGGGCGAGCAGCGCGGCCAGTCCCAGGCCGACGAAGTACGCCGCGCCGCGATCCAGGCCCGCGAGCGCCAGCAGACCCAGCGCGGCAATCTGCAGCAGCGCGGTGATCAGACGATCATGCTGACCAAACAGGATGGCGGAGGACTTCACCCCGATTTTCACATCGTCTGCACGATCCGCCATGGCGTAGAACGTGTCGTAAGCAATGACCCAGCACAGGTTGGCAGCCATGAGCAGCAGCACTTCATTCCAGGGTACGGCGGGCAATACGGCGGCGAAGGCCATCGGGATGCCCCATGAAAACGCCAGCCCCAGCACCGCCTGCGGCATCGAGATCCAGCGCTTGGTGAATGGGTAGATCGCCGCCAGCAATACCGCCGGCACGCTCAGCAGCAGCACCTGCGGATTGCACAGACTGCTGGCCAGTGCAAAGGCCAGCGCGCACAACAGCACGAATAATCTCAGCGCCTCGCGTGTGCTGACCTGTCCCGCAGCAATCGGCCGCGTGCGTGTGCGCGCCACCAGCGGGTCAAACTTGCGATCAGCCACATCATTGATCACGCAACCGGCCGCACGCATCAGCACCGTGCCCAGTGCAAAGACGACGAACACATGGATCGACGGCGGGCCGTCTGCCGCCATCCACAGCGCCCACAAGGTCGGCCACATCAGCAGCCAGATGCCGATGGGCTTGTCGAAGCGCATCAGGCGCCAGTAGTGCGGAAGTTGGGCGGGCATCGGGCGATCAGAAGCGAGTTGGCCACGGATTTCGCGGATGAACGCGGATAAAGGCAGCAGGAGCACGGTGGATCGAATCTGCGTTCATCCGCGAAATCCGTGGCAAAAAATATGTTCGCTCACACTCGCGCATAGCGTTCCACATCACCAACCCAGCGCCGGATCAGGCGCTGCGCATCGTCGGGGAAACGCTCCAGCCATTCATCAGCCAGCGGCTGCAGCGGTGGAATTTGTGCAGCGTCGCGCACCGGGTCGGCGAGTTTCAAACCGATCAAGCCGGTCTGACGTCGGCCGAGCAATTCACCGGGGCCGCGCAAATCGAGATCGGCCTGGGCGATGAGAAAGCCATCGGTGGTGGTGCGCATCACGTCGAGTCGCGCACGCGCGGCGCGCGATAGCGGCGCTTGATACAACAGCACGCACTGGCTGGCCTGCGCGCCGCGACCGACCCGGCCGCGCAACTGGTGCAACTGCGACAAGCCGAGGCGCTCAGCATTGTCGATCACCATGATGCTGGCCTTGGGCACATCGACGCCGACCTCGATCACGGTGGTGGCCACCAGCAGATGCGTGCGACCGTCCTTGAAGTCGCGCATCTCGGTTTCTTTCTGCTCCGGCTTGAGCCGGCCGTGGACCAGGCCGATGCGCAGATCGGGCAGAACCTCGCGCAGCTTGTCGGCGGTCACCGCCGCAGCCTGTGCTTCGATCTCGTCGCTCTCCTCGATCAGAGTGCAGACCCAGTAGGCCTGACGGCCCTCGCGGCAGGCCACGCCCAGTCTGTGCAGCACCTCATCGCGTTTGTCCTGACCGAGCGCGACGGTGACGATGGGCGTGCGCCCCGGCGGCAGTTCGTCGATGACTGAAACATCCAGATCGGCATACAAGGTCTGCGCGAGGGTCCGCGGAATCGGCGTGGCCGACATCACCAGCTGATGTGGCGCGCTGCCGGCGGGGCCCTTGTCGCGCAGCTGCAGGCGCTGCTGTACGCCGAAGCGATGCTGTTCGTCCACCACCACCAAGGCCAGGCGCGCGAACGCGACCTCGGTCTGGAAGATGGCATGCGTGCCGACGACCAGGCTGACCTCGCCGGAGGCGATGCGCTGCATGCGGGCCTCGCGTTCGCGCTTGCGCAGCTTGCCGGTGAGCAGCACCACCTCCAGCCCTAGCGGCGCGAACCAGCGCGTCAGACTGACCTGATGCTGTTCGGCCAGCAGCTCGGTGGGCGCCATCAGCGCGCTTTGCAGACCCGCACGCGCGGCGGCCAGCATCGCGGCGGCCGCCACCACGGTCTTGCCCGAGCCCACATCGCCCTGCACCAGACGCAGCATGGGTTTGCGCTGCGATAGGTCGCGTGCCAGTTCGCTCAGCACGCGCTGTTGCGCGCCGGTGAATTGAAACGGCAGCTGCGCCTGCAATTCCGCGCCGGCCTGTATCACCTGCGTCAGCGCCGGTGCGGGGCGTGCACGTGTCTGTCGTCGCAGCAGGCGCATGCATAGCTGATGCGCCAGCAGCTCTTCGCGTATCAGGCGCTGCTGCGCTGGATGCGTCAGCGCGCGCAAGGCCTGGGTGTCGGCCTCGTTGTTCGGCCGGTGGATGGCGTCCAGCGCAGTCCAGGTATCCGGCGCGCCCAGACCGGGCAGCCCGACGCGCAGGGGTTTATCTTTCGCGGCCAGGTCCAGGGCCTGCGCGATCAGGCGCCGCAGCCGCGGCTGGGTCATGCCGGCGGTCAATGGGTAAATCGGCGTGAGGTGATCCTCGGTGTCGAATTCGGCTTCGGTCTGCGCCGTCTTGTATTCGGGGTGGACCATCTCCAGACCATTGCGGCCGGTGCGCGCAGCGCCAAAGGCCTGCACCAGACGCCCCGCGGTGAAACCCGCGCGCTGGGTTTCGTTGAAATGAAAGAAGCGCAGCAGCAGGCTCTGACCGCCGTCGTCGATCGCCACCAGCAGCATGCGGCGCGGTGCGTAGCGCACCTCGGCCACTTCAACCCGGCCGCGCACCAAGGCCTCCCTGCCTTCACGCAGATCGATCAGGCGCGTGACCGCGCGCCGGTCTTCGTAGCGCAGTGGCAGGTGAAAGATCAGGTCGCCCACCGTGTGCAGATCCAGCGCGCGCAGCGCGCTCGCGGCCTGCGGGCCGGCACCCTTGAGGTAGGTCAGCTCGGTGGCAAGGTCAAGCGGTGTGCGTTTGGCCTGTGCGGCGGATCGGGCTGCGGGCATCACTTTACGATCCCGGTAGCAGCGAGTAACGCCAAGCGGTTTTGGGCCACGGATGACGCGGATGAACGCGGCTAAACAACACGGATGCCCCTGGGGCCCGGAACGGATCGGGCCGCGACGCGTCGTCGCATGGCGACGACCGTCCGCTGTGATCCGCGCTCATCCGCGTCATCTGTGGCCAGTATTTTTTAGTCCAGCACCATGATCGCGTCGGCCTCCACGCGAGCGCCGCGCGGCAAGCTGGCCACGCCCACCGCGGCGCGCGCCGGATAGGGCTGCTGGAAGTATTCACCCATGATCTCGTTGACCTTGGCGAAGTGCGACAGGTCGGTGAGAAACACGCCGAGCTTGGCGATGTGACGCAGTTCGCCACCCGCCGCGATGCACACCGCGCGCAGGTTGCGGAACACCTGATGGATCTCGTCCTCGATGCTCGCGTTCAGCAAGGTCATGGTCTTGGGGTCCAGCGGACTCTGGCCCGAGAGATACACGGTATTGCCGCAGCGCACCGCCTGCGAATACGTGCCGATGGCCGCCGGCGCAGACTCCGTGCCGATGATCAGACGCGTCATGCCTGCTCTCCGTTCTCAGGCTGCTCGGTGTGACGCGGACGGCGCCGGTCCATGCTCTTGCGCATCTTGAGGTTGACGATTTCCACGCCGACCGAGAACGCCATGGCGAAGTACAGATAGCCCTTGGGAATGTGGAAGTGCAGACCCTCGGCCACCAGCGCACCGCCAACCATGATCAGGAAGGCCAGCGCCAGGATCTTCACCGTGGGATGCGCGTCGACGAAGCGCGACAAGGGACCTGCGAAGAACATCATGGTGATGATGGCGATGGTGATGGCGGTGACCATCACCGGCAGGTTGTCGGTCATGCCCACCGCGGTGATGACCGAATCCAGCGAGAACACGATGTCCAGAATCATGATCTGCACGATCGCGCTCCAGTACTTCGGCGCCTTCTTCTTGGGCACCTCGACCGGGCCCTCGTCGTCGCCGCCCTCCAGCGATTCATGAATCTCGGTGGTGGCCTTCCACAGCAGGAACAGGCCGCCGAAGAACAAGACCAGATCGCGGCCGGACACGGCAAACGCGCCGATATCGAACAAGGGTTTGATCAGCCCGGCGATCCAGGCCAGGGTGAATAGCAGGCCCACACGTGTCAGCAGCGCACCCGCCAGACCCAGGGTGCGGGCACTGGCCTGCTGCTCCTTGGGCAGCTTGGAGCAGATGATGGAGATGAAGATGATGTTGTCGATGCCCAGGACGATTTCCAGGGCGGTGAGGGTCAGCAGCGCGAGCCAGAGTTCGGGCTGTAGAAGGAATTCCATGGGTGCGGGCATCGGTCAAAAGGAGCGCACATGATAGCGGCCGGCACGCGCGGCACCGCCCCGCCCGGCGCCGATCTGTCACCAAAACGTCGCGCAAGCGTCACCGGGCTTTTACCGGCGCGGCGCATCCTAGGCGCGGTATGCAAAGCAAAATCCTTAACTTCGAAGGAGGCCGGTCATGCGCATCGCCTGGGGAGTGATGGGGTACGGTCGTGGCCACGCCATGCGCACCCTGAGTGTGCTGCCGGCGCTGATGAAGGAACACGAGATCACCGTGTTCACCGCCGGCGATGCCTATGAGGTGCTGGCGCCGAAATTCCCGACCGTACGCATTCCCATGATTGGGTATCGCTACAACACGCGCGGCACGCACTCCTTTCCCAAGACGGTGGTGGACAACCTCGGGCCCATGGCGGACCTGATGCTGCGCGGGCCGGGCATGGAGCAGGTCGAGCGGGAGTTCCGCGATCGCGGCATCCAGCTGGTGATTTCGGACTCCGAGGCCTGGACCCATCGCGCCGCGCAACATCTGAAGTTGCCGCGCATCTCGTTTGATCACGTCGGCATCCTGGCCTACTGCAAGCCACATTTTCCGGCGGATCTGTGGGCCCTGGGCATGCGCGATGCGGTCGGCTATCGCAGCCTGATGGGCGTGCCAGAGCGCATCCTGATTTCCAGCTTCTACGACGCCGAGCCGGCCTATCCGGGCGTGCGTATCGTCGGCCCGATGCTGCGCGACGAAGTGCTGCGCGCCAAGCCGAGTCAGGGCGACTACCTGCTGTGCTACTTCAACAAAGGCGAGCATCAGTACCGTCCGCACATCGACCGCGCGCTACGCCTGCTGGACTGCCCGGTGGTGATTTACGGCACGCCGTACGTGGGCAAGGTCGACAATCTCGACTTCCGCGCGCCGAGCAATGAATGGTTCGTACACGATCTGGCCGGCTGCAAGGCGGTACTCAGCACCGCGGGCAATCAGACCATCGGTGAGTCCATTCACTTCGGCAAGCCGATTCTGGCCATGCCGGAAAACGCGTTCGAACAGCGCCTCAACGCCTATCTGATCGAACGCATGGGCGTGGGCATGCGTGGTGATCTGAACCGTATGACCCCCAGCGACATCGACCGCTTCCTGGGCCACTACGACACCTATCGTTCGCACATGCGCGAGCACGCGCGTGATGGCCGCGCCGAGGCTATCGAGACGCTGCATCGCTTCATCGGTGAACTGGTCAGCCAGAAGTCGGGTGCGCGCGGTGGCAACAAGAAGCGCGATCGTGTGCGAGCGGTCGCACGGGCCTAATCGCGGCCACCCAGAAACGCGTCGAGCAGCCGAACCATCAAGCGGTTGTTGAGCGCGAAGCGGTCGATGTCCCCGAGAATCACCTCGCTGGATTGCACATAGCGCGCCGGTGTCGGCGGTTCCAGCGCCAGCCAGCGCGCCGCGTCGGCGGCGGTGACTTCCAGATGAAATTGCAGACCCAGGATCTGCTCGCCCAGCACATAGCCCTGGTGCGCGCAGGCCTCGCTATGCATCAGGTTCTGCGCGCCCGGGGGAATGGCGAAGGTATCGCCGTGCCAGTGCAGCGCCGCGAACCGATCCGGCCATTGCGCGAATAGCGGATGCCGGCGCCCGGTGTCATTGAGGCTCACGTCGAACCAGCCGATCTCGCTGTGCGCATTGCGCGTCACCAGCGCGCCGAGCACATCGGCGACCAACTGGGCGCCCAGACAGATGCCCAGCAGTTTCTTGCTCGAATCGATCGCGCCGCGAATCAGCCGCTTTTCGGCGATCAGCCAGGGATGTTCGGCGTGCTCATAGATGTTCATGGGCCCGCCCATGACCAGCAGCACATCAAAATCATCGGGCTCGGGTAGGGCGTCGCCCGCCGGCAGGCAGCTCATTGAAACGCGCGCGCCGCGCGCGGCCAGCCAGGGGGCGATACATCCCAGGTCTTCGTGTTCGGCGTGCTGCAGCCAATGGACGCGCATGGCGGATCTGTACGGGGTCGGGTTTACAGTATGGCGTCTGCCCTTGTCTTGAAACCATGGTCCTGAGCGCGACGCATCTGTGGTTGGTGGCTGCCGGCCTCAGCGCGGCGCTGGCCATCGCTTGCGAAGAGCGCGCCACGCGTCATGCGGCGTTCTATGTGCTCAAGCCGCTGACCACGGTGCTGGTGCTCGGCGCTGCGCTGAGTGCCAGCGCTGCCGACCCGCACTACCGGTTATGGGTTGCCCTTGCTCTGGTGTTTTCAATATGCGGGGATATCGCGCTGACGCGCTCGGGCCCGCTCGCATTTGTGATCGGACTGGGCAGCTTTCTGGTTGCGCACGGCCTGTTCGTCTGGGCGTTCTGGAGCCCGAATCTGCATCTGCCGCCGGCCTGGAGTTTGTTGCCGGTGGCGGCAGGGCTGGGCTTCTTCATCTGGCTTCTGCCGCAGACCGCAGACCTGCGGATACCGGTCACGGTGTATGGACTGGCACTGATGGCGATGTGCCTGGTGGCGGCCGCTCGCGCCGAATGGCGCGCGGATGTGTCCGGCATGTTGGCGGCCGCGGGTGCGGTGATTTTCCTGGTTTCGGACAGCGCGCTGGCGGTGAATCAGTTCCGCGGACAGTACCGGCGCGCGCAGCTACTGATTTTGTCCACCTACTGGTTGGCGGTGAGCCTGCTCGCGGCCTCGGTGCAGAACAGCGCGGCGTTTTGATTGTGATTTTTTGCCGCGAACCACGGCAACCGCGGCCGTCTACGACGCCGGCTTTTCGCCCAGGCTGATGGCGCGGCAGTGCTGGCCCTTGACGCGCAGGGTTTCCTCTCCTGCGGCTTGACCGTCGCGAAATACGCGTACGGTGAACTCGCCTTCTCTGACGCCGCTCGCGGCGATGCGATAACGCAGGCCGGTCTCCGTCTCCAGCTTGGCCGGATCGGCGCTAAGGCCGGCGAAGCGCGCGTCCAGCTCGCCGGCACTGCTCAGGCCCAGGTCCAGCGAGGCCGGCGTGTCGTCCGCGCCGAAGCGCACGTCGATCTTCATGACGTAGTTGGCCCGTTCAACGCGGTAGGTGACCGGCACCGACTGGCGCAGCAGGCAGCCGTCGAACTCGGCATAGCGAATCTCGAAGCGATCGAGATCGTCGTGATCCAGTTGCAGGGTCTGGCGCTGATACAGCCGCGGCGAGCAGGCCGCCGTCAGCGCGCAAAGCAGTAGCGCCATCGCGAGTCTGCCGGCTTGGATGCGCATGATCGGACTCCTACTGGAAGCGACCGCCGCTGACGCGGCCATCAGGGTCTAGCTCGGCGAAATAGCGGCTGTTGTCGCTACGCAGTTCCTTGGTGGCAATGTCGCCCGGCATCACCACCAGCAGGCCGGGGTAGCGCGCGCGCAGCGCCTCGGGCGTGGGGCGGGTGGCGATGAACGCGGCAAACGCATCCAGATCGGTGACTTGAACGCGCACAGGCGTGTCGACCTCGGTCAGGGGCGGGGTGGCTTCCTGCGTCGGCGCACAGGCGCCCAGCAGCATCGGACCGACAAGGAGCACAAGCAGGATGCGGAATGACATGGGGCGGGTCCGTCGGCGAGCACCGGCCAAGCCTAGCACCGCCTTGCGTCGGCTCGATGCAGGCGGCGAAGCGCCGCTGGCCATAAAATGCGCGCCCGCTTTGCCGGATGTGCCTGTGAACTCTTTCGATGTGATTGTCGTAGGCGGCGGCCATGCCGGCACCGAGGCTGCGCTGGCGGCCGCGCGCATGGGCTGCAGCACCTTGCTGATCACCCAGTCGATCGAAACCCTGGGCCAGATGTCCTGCAACCCGGCCATCGGTGGGATCGGCAAGGGTCATCTGGTGCGCGAGATCGACGCACTGGGCGGCCTGATGGCGCGCGCGGCGGATCACGCCGGTATCCAGTTCCGCACGCTCAATGCATCCCAGGGACCGGCGGTGCGCGCCACGCGCGCGCAGGCTGATCGCATGCTCTACAAGTGGCATGTGCGCGAGACCCTGGAAAACCAGCCGAATCTGACGCTGTTCCAGCAGGAGGTCGAAGACCTGATCGTTGAGCAGGATCAGGTGCGGGGCGTGGTCACGCGCCTGGGTCTGCGCTTCAGCGCGCGTAGCGTGGTGCTGACCACGGGCACGTTCCTTGGCGGACGTATTCACGTTGGGTTGGAGCAGCACTCGGGCGGACGCGCCGGTGATCCGCCGTCGATTGCGCTGGCTCAGCGTCTGCGCGAGCGCATGCCCCGCACCGGTCGCTTGAAGACGGGCACGCCACCGCGGCTTGACGGTCGCACTATCGACTGGGCTGTGCTGCAGGAGCAGCCCGGCGACACACCGGTGCCGGTGTTCTCGTTCATGGGCCGCGCGGCGGATCATCCGCGCCAGATCAGCTGCCACATCACCCACACCAACGAGCGCACGCACGAGATCATCCGCAGCGGCTTTGAGCGCTCGCCCATGTTCACCGGCGTGATCGAGGGCACCGGGCCGCGCTACTGCCCAAGCGTGGAAGACAAGGTCAACCGGTTTGCCGACCGTAATGCGCATCAGATTTTTCTGGAACCGGAAGGGCTGAATACGCGCGAGATCTATCCGAACGGCATTTCCACCTCGCTGCCCTACGACATCCAGGAGCGCTTCGTGCGCAGCATTCGCGGCCTGGAACAGACGCGCATCACGCGCCCGGGGTATGCCATCGAGTACGACTACTTCGATCCGCGCGATCTGCATCGCTCGCTGGGGACGCGCGCGCTGTCCGGTTTGTTCTTCGCCGGCCAGATCAATGGCACCACCGGCTACGAAGAGGCCGCAGCCCAGGGCCTGCTCGCCGGGATCAACGCGGCACAGCGTGCGCGGGATGCGCAGCCCTGGATTCCGCAGCGGCATGAGGCCTATATCGGTGTGCTGGTCGATGATCTGGTGACGCGCGGCACCGCCGAGCCTTATCGAATGTTCACCTCGCGCGCCGAGCATCGTCTGATGCTGCGTGAGGACAACGCCGATCTGCGCCTGACACCGATCGGGCGCGCGCTCGGACTGGTCGACGACGCGCGCTGGTCCGCGTTCTGCATCAAGCGTGAGGCCATCGACGCCGAATACGCCCGGCTCGATGCGCTATGGCTTAAGCCGGCGCAGCTGGCGCAGCCTGAAGTGGTGGAGGTGTTCGGCGAGCCGGCGATCTCCACCGGCTTTTCCGCGCTGGAACTGCTGCGTCGGCCGGAAGGATCCACCGAGGTATTGCGCCGTCTGGGCTTGGCCTGCGCTGACACTGACGCGGCGGTGGCCGAGCAGGTGGAAATCAAGATCAAGTACAGCGGGTATCTGGCGCGCGCCGAGATCGAGATCGAGCGCAATCGTCGTTACGAAGGCGCGCTGTTGCCCGCTGACTTCGATTACGCCGCGATACAGGGTCTGTCCAACGAGGTACGCGCAAAGCTGCTGTCGCACCGCCCGGAAACCGTGGGTCAGGCGGCGCGCATTTCCGGCATCACGCCAGCAGCAGTGTCGCTATTGCTGGTACACCTGAAGAAGCAGACCGGCTTGCGCCGTAGCGCTTAGGTCGGCGAAGGAGGTCGGCATCAAGGCGGACCTGCATGCTGAACAAATCAGCTGGTCAGCCACCAATGCAGGCCCGGTCCGTTTTCACGCAGCCAGCGGCGATGGGTTTCGAAATCCGGCATTTGTCGCGCCACCAGTTTCCAGAAGCGCGGGCCGTGATCGTGGTGTCGGATATGGCACAGCTCGTGGATCGCGACATAGCGCAGCACCTCCGGCGGCGCCATCACCAGGCGCCATGACAGGCTGATCAGGCCTTGCGCAGTGCAACTGCCCCACAGGGTTTTCTGGTCGGCGATACGCGGGCCGGAGAAGTTCACGTCCAGGCGCGCAGCCTCGTAACGCAGCACCTTCAACGCATCGTCCAGCGCCGCGCGCTTGAGCGAGTCGCTGAGCAGCTTTTGCAGGCGTGCGGGCTGCGCCAGCCAGCTTGGCGGCACGAACAACTCCGCTGCCTGTGCGCCGAGGCGTGCCACCGGCTTGCGCACGCGCGAGGCGAACAGCTGCAGAGGGACTTCCGCGCCGCGTAGCGGGATGACATCGCTTCCGTCCCAGCGTAGCGGTGTGGACGGACGCTCGGGTTGTTCGGACAGGCGCAGCTTGAGTTCGCCGATCTTCTCGCGAATCCAGGCTTCACGGCTGAGCAGAAACGCACGTGCCTCGCTCTTGGGCACGAAGCGCGGCATGGTCAAACGAACGTCGGAGGGTGAGCGCACTTCGATGCGGATGCAGCGTGCCTTGCTGCTCACGCGTTCTTCGACGCGATAGGCGTCGAAACTCAGGTCCAGTTGTCGCGATGCGGTCATCGAAGGGTTTGGCAAGCAACGAGTACCCAGCTTAGTCGCGCGTTTCGGGCGGCGCCAGCGTTGACGTGCGACGCATTCGGTGCTTCAGGACAGGCGGTTGAGTGCCTCCAGATCAGCGGCGTTAAGCAACACGATCTGTTGTTCAGCTGCCGGCCGCGCCCGATCACCACGCCCGATGCCGAGCAGACGCAGAAAATAAGGCGCCAGCGCCACACGCACGCGTGTTTCACGCATGCCGTGCAGCATGCCGTAGTCCTGTTCCACCACGCGCTTCTGCGCCGGGCTCAGTTCGGGATGCGGCGCAATCCGGATATTGACGTCGTTGCGCCAATCCCAATCCAGCGCGGGATTGCGCTCGCATACATCGAGTAACTCCGGAATACCGCAGATGCGCGACAGCAGGAAATCGCGATAGGCCTCGTGAGTGGCCGACCAGGCCCGCGCATGCCAGCGGCCAGCGCAGACCAGCACGTGCGGTGCGATCTGCAGACGTCGCGGTTCCGGATGCGTCATCGACTGATAATCGATCGCCAGATACCGCTGTTCGCGTATCGCGGTGTTGAGTCGCGCCAGCACGCGCACATCAAACTCGCGCGTGGGCACCTCCAGCACTTCGGCCGCCATCTGTCCGCTGGCCACCATCGCCAGTGGCAGGTCTGCGCCCAGTTCCTGATTGCGCAGCACCTGCAGATATTCACTCGCGGTGCCGCGCAGGAATTGCGGCACGAAGGTATCGGTGGGTCTGAACTCGCCGGTTTGCGCAGCGCGACTCAGGTTGTTCGGCGCCAGCTTCATGTACAGCGACAAATCCTTTTCCGCCTTGCCCGTGGAGATGTCGAACACATCGCGCAGATCGCCGCTGCGAATGCTGCCGCGCCAGATGACATGTGCTTCCACAAAGCGCAGGCGCTGACGTTGATCCCAGGACAAGGCGTGGCTAGTGACGGACATGGGCGGGACCGGTCGGAAGTTGAGAGGGTGTGTGAACGGGCGCACACCGGGCGAGGAGCGAGGAAAAAATCATCAGCTTGGTTCAAAGCCTGTAGTAACGGGCGCTACACGAGGCTGCAACACGGCTTATCCACAAGCTTATCCAGCAAAGCTGTCTATAACTTGGCGCTTGCACTTCAGGCTCGGTCATGAGTTGGAGGAGTAGCCCAAGCGTGCGAGGACGCCGTCGAGTTCATCCAGCGAGTGAAAGCTCACGCGCAATTCGCCGCGGCCACCCTTCTCCATGCTCACTGCGACCGGGCAGCCCACCAGATCGGATAGATCGCGCTCAAGACGCTCCCAGTCGCCTGGCTTGCCGGGACGAAACACCGGCTGCGGATGACGGTGCTGCGCCACGCGGCGCTCCAGCTGCCGCACCGTGAGCTTGTGGCGAATGATGTCGTCGGCGAAGCGCAGTTGGTCAGCGGCCGGCATTCCGGCCAGCACCTTGGCGTGGCCGAGCATGATGTGCCCCTCGTTGACCAGGCGTGCCACTTCATTGTCCAGATTGAGCAGTCGCAGATAGTTGCTGACGTATTCGCGCGACTTGCCGATGCGCTCGCCGATCTGGTCGTGGGTCAGTTCGAATGCCTCGCCCAGGCGCTTGAGGCCCGCTGCGGTTTCGATCGGTGAGAGCGATTCCCGCTGCAGATTCTCGATCAGGCCGAGGACGAAGGCCTCATCGTCGCTGAGGTCGTCGCGCACCACCGCGGGAATGTCATGCAGCCCGGCCAACTGCGCGGCGCGCCACCGGCGCTCGCCGGCCAGTAACTCGAAGCCCCACACGCGCGTGCGCAGCACGATAGGCTGCACCACGCCGGATTCGCGAATGGACCGGGCCAGCTCCTGCAGCGCATTGGCATCAAAGTGTCGCCGCGCCTGCGTCGAGCCGGGGCGGATCAGGTCCACCGGAACCGAGCGGATCGCGGGTGTGCTGTTCGACATGGCTTGGATGGGCAGGCTCTTGGGCTTGGGATTGGCGGCCGTGCCACAATCCCATGTAGTTCGACCTTTCAACGAGCATTATCGTGGAAGAACACTTCCGAGCCATCATTGAAGCCATTGGCGAGAATCCTGATCGCGAAGGTCTGCTCAAGACCCCGCACCGGGCCGCCAAGGCCATGGAATTCCTGACTCAGGGTTACGAGCAGGACGTCAACGAAATCGTCAATGACGCCATCTTCGCATCGAGTAACGATGAGATGGTGATCGTGCGCGATATCGAGATGTATTCCATGTGCGAGCACCACATGCTGCCGTTCATCGGCAAGTGTCACGTGGCTTACCTGCCGGCCGGCAAGGTCATCGGCCTGTCCAAGATTCCACGGATCGTGGACATGTTCGCGCGCCGCCTGCAGATCCAGGAAAACCTGACCAAGCAGATCGGCGAGTCCATCCAGGCGGTGACCGAGGCGCATGGGGTGGCAGTCGTCATCGAAGCGAAACACCTCTGCGCCATGATGAGGGGTGTCGAAAAGCAGAATTCTTCGATGATCACCTCGATGATGCTGGGCCGGTTCCGTGACGACCCGCGCACTCGTCAGGAGTTGCTCTCCTTGCTGCGGACCTGTGGCTAGAATGTCGGCATCCGCTGACGACTCCGTTCCGTAAACCACTCGCAGAACGCCCCGCCCCCTGCATGGATGATTCAGGCCCTCTCCCGAACGCCCGCATGAGTCGACCCGACCTTCTCCCTGTCCGCTTTGGCACGCCGCATCAGCTTGAAGTGCTGACCGGGCTGGAGGCGGCCGTGGTGCGCGAGACCGAGGCGCACAAGGCGCGGCGACGCCTGTGGTTCCCCAACGACCTGATGCCGGCCGATGCCGACATGCCGGCCGAGCGCGAGGCCGAAATCACCCAGATGCGTGTGGCCGCGCGCGAGCTGCCCGACGTGGTGCGGGTGGCCCTGGCGCTGAATCTGCTGACGGAAGAAGGCCTGCCGCATTTTCATCGCCTGATTGCGGTGTACTTCGGCCCGGCCTCGCCCTGGAGTGACTGGAACAATCTGTGGACGGCCGAAGAAGACCGTCACGGCTGTGCCATGCGCGACTACGTGCGTGACGCGCGCCTGTTCGATATGCGCGCGGTCGAGCAGATGCAATACAAGTATCTGGAGGCGGGCTTCGAACCCGAGTGGCAGCAGGATCCCTACCGCCTGCTGGCTTATACCTCGCTGCAAGAAAAGGCCACGCAGATTTCGCACGCCAACACCGGGCGTCTCGCCGCGGGGCGTGAACCCATGCTGCAGCGCATGCTGGCGCACGTGGCCGGAGATGAATCACGCCACTACCAGTTCTACCGCGCGGTGTTCGGTGAAATCCTGCGTGCTGACACTGAGCGCGCGCTGGACTCCCTGCTCAAGGTCACGCTGGGCTTCGCCATGCCGGGGCACAACATCCCCGGTTTTGCCGAGATGAGCGAGGTCATCGGCCGCGCCAATGTGTTCGGCACGCGCCATTACCAGGGCATCGTCGAAGAACTGCTCGCGTACTGGGATATCGGCTCGCTCACCGGCCTGTCGCCGCACGCGCAACACAGTCAGGAACGCCTGATGAAGGTGCCGGCGCGCCTGGCACGCATGGCCGATTACGCCGCCGCCAAGGCCCAGCCCAAGAAATTCAGCTTCGACGTCATCGGCAACCGCGTCGTCGAGCTTTGAACCGGGCCTTGCTTGCGTAGACTCTCCCGATTCCAGGGAGAGTCTCCGTGCAGAAACTCGAAAACTCCCGCGTGCTGATCACGGGCGCCGGCAGCGGCCTGGGTCGGGCCTGCGCCCTTGCGTTTGCCGCCGAAGGCGCGCGCATCGCGGTCAGTGATGTGCGACTGGACGCTGCGCAGGAAACGCTCGCAAAGCTTGAAGCCCTGGGCCGTGAAGGCTTGGCGCTGGCGCTGGACGTCACCTCTGAAGACTCTTTTGCCGCGGCGGTCACTGCCGTGCGCGCGCAATGGGGTGGCGTGGATGTGCTGATCAACAACGCTGGCGTCGCCACGGCCGGCACCACTGCAGACTCGCCGCTCAGGCAATGGCAGTGGGTGCTGGATATCAACCTGCTGGGCTGCGTGCGCGGCGTGCGCGCGGTCGCGCCGCTGATGCAGGCGCAACAATTCGGGCACATCGTCAATGTCGCGAGCTTTGCCGGCATTGCCAATCCGCCGGCCATGGCCAGCTACAACGCGGCCAAGGCGGCGGTGATCTCGCTGTCTGAGACCCTGCGCTTCGAGCTGTATCCGCACATCGGCGTCAGCGTGGTCTGTCCCTCGTTCTTCAAGACCGATCTGGTCAACAGCGGCCGCGGACAGGTGTCGGAGGCCGAGCAGGCCTCGGCGCCGCAAATGATGCAGATCGTGCAGCGGCTGATGGACAAGGCCAGTGTCAGCGCCGAGGACGTGGCGGCGGATATCGTGGCCGCGGTGCGTCACCAGCGATTCATGGTCATGAGCCACGCCGATGCGCGCTCGCAGACGCGCCTGAAGCGCCTGTCGCCGGAGCTGTATTTCCGCATGGCACAAAAGGCCACGGCTGGGTTTCTGCGCCGCAAGTAGCGGCGCCTAAGACTTCAGCGCAGCACCTCGAAACCCGGATCAAGCAAGGCGGCGTCGGCGGTCCAGCTCAGGGTTTTCACCTGCGCCCGCTCCGGTCCTCGCTGCAGCCAATCACGGAAGCGCTCCAGGGCCTTAGCGTCTGTGCTGCCGACCATGCCTTCGACGGCGCCGTCGGCGCGGTTGCGCACCCAGCCGTGCAGGCCTAGCGCCATGGCCTGTTCGCGGGTGGATTGCCGGAAGAACACGCCCTGCACTCGGCCCGTGACAACGAAACGATATGATTCAAGCATGACTGCTGCGTCCTGTTCCCCGCGCGTTTGCGCGCCTAGGCTGATGTGTCCATGAGCATTCTGGATCGACTGCGCACGCGGCTCGATACCCTGGCGGTCGGAGCGTTGCCGGCGCTCATGGGGGGTGATGATCGACTGTCGTTCAAGGCGGAGCTGCCGGCCGGCGTCTTCGGTTCGATTCTCAAGCTGGATGTGAGCGTGGATAGCGAGGCCCACGGTGATGGCGAGCGCGTGCGCGTACGTGCGCACGTGCAGACCAATTTCGCCTCGGTGCTGAGACCCATGCTGAGCGCGCCGCCGCCACCGCCGAAGTCACGCAAGCGCAAACAGGGGAGCCGTTCGCGCGCGCTGGCCCCGGCGGCAATGCTCGGCCAAGTCGCGAGTCGCGGTGTGCGTCGCGCCTTTGCCAATCCGCTGGTACAACGCTTGGCCGAGCCGCTGATGAAGCACGATATCAACAGCTGGATCGAGGTCACGGCGTCCACGGCCTCGCTCGACGGCGGCGCGCACGATCTGATTCCACGCAGTGACAAGCTCGAGTCCATGGGTATACGCCCGGCGCGACACGAGGGCCCGCATGTGGAGAGCTGGTCGGGCATGACGGCGCAGGGCAGCGCCCAGGTGTCGACCCTGCAGATCGACAAGAAGAGCCTGCCCAAGCGCCTGCAGAAACGTCTGGGCGATCAGCCGTTCAATCTTGCGGCGATGATCGTCAGCACGGTCGAGGAGAAATAGTCCTGCCCGCGACGCGTCCCGATGTCGAGGTGGCGAAGACGCAGCGACCGACCTCGCCGTTCTGGCGGCTCGATCAGCAACGTTCGCGCGAAGTCTTGGCGCTGGCCCTGCCCATCATTGGCGCGATGGTGTCGCAGAACATTCTCAACCTGGTTGACATCGGCATGGTCGCCCACCTGGGGCCGGCGGTACTCGCAGGCGTCGGTCTGGCCTCGTTTCTGAATTTCATGGCGGTGGCCTTCATCACCGGCCTGTCGAGCGCAGTCCAGGCGATGGCCGCGCGAAGAGTGGGCGAGGGCAAGTACAGCGAGACCGCAATCCCGCTCAACGGCGGCATCGTGCTGTCGGCCGTGATCGGCATTCCGCTGGCGGCGCTGATGATCTGGCAGGCGCCGAATATTCTGGGGCTGCTCAACGACGATCCGGCGGTGATCGAGGCAGGGACCACGTACCTGCAGCTGCGCTTGCTGAGCATCTTCGCCATCGGCATGAATTTTTCGTTCCGCGGCTACTGGAGTGCGATCAAGCTGGCGCGGCTGTACCTGTATACCTTGCTGTGGATGCACAGCTTCAACATCGCACTCAACTACTGCCTGATCTTCGGCAAGCTCGGGTTTCCGGCGCTGGGCGTGACTGGCGCGGGGCTGGGTACCACGATCTCGATCTTTGTCGGCACCCTCACCTATTTCGTGCTTGGCTGGAAATACGCGCGACCGTCCGGTTTTCTGGCGCGGCGTCCAAGCCGCGAGCAATTCCGCAATCTGCTGCGTCTGGGTCTGCCGTCTTCCATCCAGCAGCTATTTTTTGCGGCCGGGTTCACCGTGCTGTTCTGGATCATCGGTCAGGTCGGCACACAGGAACTGGCGGTGGCCAATGTGCTCATCAACATCTCGCTGGTCGCAGTGTTGCCCGGTATCGGCTTTGGGCTCGCGGCGGCGACGCTCGCGGGTCAGGCGCTGGGTCGACAGGATCCGGCCGACGCGCATCGCTGGGCCTGGGATGTGTTCAAGGTGGCGAGCCTCCTGTTCAGCTTGATCGGTCTGCCGATGCTGTTCACCCCCAGCGCGATTTTGCGGCTGTTCCTGCCGGACGCCGCACTGGTGGAACTGGGCACGCTGCCGCTGCAGCTGATCGGCTTGGGCATACTGGTGGACGGCTTGGGCCTGATCCTGATGCACGCGCTATTCGGCGTCGGCGCCTCGCGCATGGTGATGGGTGTGAGTGTGGGCCTGCAGTGGCTGTTATTCCTGCCCGCTGCCTATCTGCTTGGCCCGGTCTGGGGCTTTGGATTGAGCGCGATCTGGCTGGCACTCACCGTGTATCGAGCGCTGCAATCGCTGGTGCTGGCGGTGGTCTGGGAGCGGCGCGAGTGGGCGCAGTGCCGCGCCTGAGCGCGGGGATTATTTTCGATCTGAGCGCGCAGCGGCCACGCGGCTGACCAGTTCGTCGGCCAGGCCGTCCATGTCGAAGAAGCCGGTGAGCGCGAAGCGACCCGAGTCGGCAGTCCGCATCTGGATGCTGCGTACCGCGTTGTTCGCACGCTGCACCTTGTCGATCAACAGCGTGGAATAGGGCACGGCATGGCGGCCGGTGCCGATCCACAATTCCATTGCCTGCGATGTCAGCCGTACCACCATGGTCGGGGCGCTGCGCTTGGCCCATTGCAAGGCGGAGATTTCCACCGCGGCATAGACCGCGACCAAGCTCAGGGCAAAGCTCCAGGCCAGGGTCATACGCTTGGCCGGCACCCAGCTGTCGACACTGAGCGCGAACAGCGCCAGCAGCCCGAGCACGATGCCGGCGCGCAGCATCAGGCTGCGCCGCGCGGCCTCGCGCACAGCCTTGGGATCGATGTGAAATTCCAGGGTGTCGCTTGCCTTCATGCCACAAGCTTACAGGCGCACGGCGAAGAGTTTGGCCGAGCGTCGCCAGATGTAGCCGACCGTGGCGAAGGTGGCGAAGGCGCCGAACACCACCGAGGGCACCACACCCATCAGCTTGGCGGCAACGCCAGATTCGAGCGCGCCAAGTTCGTTCGAGGCCGACACGAACACGCTGTTGACCGAAGCCACGCGGCCGCGCATGCGGTCCTCGGTCAGGCTTCGGAGGATGGTGCCGCGGATGATCACGCTGACGCTGTCGAAGGCGCCGGTGGCGGCGAGCGCGATGACCGACACCCAGAAATGGGTTGATAGACCAAACACCAAGGTCGCCAGACCAAAGCCCAGCACCGACCACAGCAGATTGCGCCAGGCGTGATGGGTCGGCGGCAGCCAGGCGCAGATCAGCATGGTGGCGGTGGCCCCCACGGCTGGAGCGGCGCGCAGAATGCCGAGCCCCTGCGGACCGACCTGCAAGATGTCTTCGGCAAAGATCGGCAAGATCGCCATGACCCCGCCGAACAGCACCGAGAACATGTCCAGCGAGATCGAGTACAGGATGATCGGCGTGCGCCAGACATAGGCCAGACCCTCGCGCAGGCTCTGCCACAGGTCATCGCCGGTTTCGCGCAGCATGGCCGCCGCCGGTTGGCGAATAGCGCCGATCAGCACGATGTTCAGCGCAATCACGACTAGAACGGCGACCAGGGTGCCGGTCAGGCCAGCGGCGGCGTAGACGAATCCGCCGAGCGCTGGGCCCAGAATGGCGCCCGCCTGCCAGGACGTGCTGCTCCAGGTCGAGGAGTTGCCGTAGTGCTCGCGCGGCACCAGAAAAGGTTTGAGTGAAGTGGACGCCGGGCTGTAAAGCCCGCGCGCCAGGCCTTCGATGAAAACCACGGCGTAGATCAGCGCGACCAGCGTCTGCTGCGGCAAGGTCACTGCAATCGAGGGCAGGGATGCGACCAGCAACACCGCCGACCCGCTCATGAACACCAGACCTGCCGCCTGCATCATGCGCTGCTTGTTGCGCCGGTCGGCCATGTGCCCGCCAAACAACACCAGGCTCATGAAGGGAATCGCTTCGGCCAGACCGAGCAGGCCCAGCGACAGCGGGTCACGCGTGATCAGGTACAGCGTGTACCCCAGCGCCACGCGCTGCATCTGCAGCCCGCAGGTGATGAGGAAGGTGCCCCCCATCAAATAGCGGAAATTGGCGTAGCGCAGCGCGGCGTAGGGGTCGTGTCGCGGGATGACGGCAGACATTCAGATCAAGAGGAGGGACACAGCCTGCACATTCTGGCAGGACGCAGCCGATCAACCACAAAAAAGCCCGGGCATCGCTGCCCGGGCTTTTTGGGTGCTGCGGGACCGCGTTACTGCTGGCGCGCGCCCGCAGGCAAGCTCAGCACGCGGAACTCGACGCGACGGTTCTGCGCACGACCTTCTTCAGTGTCATTGGTCGCCACCGGCTGCGCTTCACCGTACCCGCGTGAGCTTAGCTGCTGCGGCGTAACACCCTGCGAGATCAGGAAGGTCTTCACGGACGCGGCACGTTCGCTGGACAAGCGCAGGTTGTAGCCATCGCTACCCTTGGAGTCGGTATGCCCGGCGATCTCGACCCGCAGATCCTTCTGGCTCACCAGACCCTGTGCGACCTTGGCCAGCACCACGCGCGCATCGGGCGTCAAGGTGGCCTTGTCGAACTCGAAGTTCACGTTCTGCAGCACGATGGTCTGCGCCGCGCGCACGCAACCCGATGCATCGACCTTCAGACCCTTGGTGGTGTTGGGGCACTTGTCCAAGTAGTCCGGTACACCGTCGCCATCGCCATCCAGCGGGCATCCGGTCGTATCGACCTGCACGCCCTTTGGCGTGTTGGGGCATTGGTCGGAAGGGTCGATCACGCCGTCGCCGTCCGTATCCGCTGGAGGTGGAGGGGGCGGGGGCGGGGGTGCAACGGCTGGCGGGGGCGGGGGTGGCGGTGCAGCCGCTGCGGTCCGGAAGGTGTACTGTAGTCCGAGCCCGGCGACCGCATCGTTGAGATGGTCCTCGTCGATGTTGGCGTCATTATCCGGAAACAGCGCGACGTAGCGGCCCTCGGCACGAATACCCCAGCCGCCGCCTAGGTTGGCGAGCAGGCCCAAGCCAACGTTCGCGTAACCGTTGTCGAGCTGCGGGATATCGCGGCTGTCGGCCAAGCTGTATCCACCGCCAAACATCATGAACGGAGTGATCTGCGTGCCCCTAGTCAGCGGTGCGACGAAGTCCAGTCCGCCTCCATACTGCTTGAAGAACGCACCGCCGTTTTCTGGTTCGGCGCCGTAGCCGAAGGCGTTGAATTCGAGCTTGATCGCATCACCGATCGGCACGCCATAAAGCATGCGCGCGCCGCTACCGTCCTTCAATCCGAGTTCGGAATCCGGAAAATATCCGAGCCCCATGAGGCTCATGTAGCCGTCGCCTTCGAAAGCCTTGACCGAGGTGGCACTTAAGGCTACCGCAGAAACAGCCAGCATTCTGCTTAGTGATTTCACGTTGACTCTCCCGAGTTGAAACAT
>JBQTJH010000259.1:0-8244 GCA_052387335.1 Panacagrimonas sp.
GCTGATGGGACCGCTCGGCTACGTCCCACCGGCAGAAGCCGAGGAAGCCTACTATTCACAAATCCCGAGTCTGGCCCTCGCAGCCTGACTCAAACCAACGAGCCTCCGGGAAAACCGGGGCGGTTCATCCAGTACGTGGGCCCGACCATTCAGCTGCTGACCGGCGTGTTCCTGTTCGGTGAGCCGTTCACGCACAACCAGCTGATCGGCTTCGGCTGCATCTGGGCAGCGTTGGCGCTGTATGCGGCAGACGGTCTGTGGCGGCTGCGCATCCGTGGACATGGGTAGCTGGAGCGTAGACAGGGCTTGGCGCGGCGAGCGCGACTGGAACTTGAAGGAATGGGCGGTCGGTAGCCTTGAGGCAGCGGCATACGGGCTTCCCGGACCGGTGCAACGACGGCGCCGCCGCTGACCGTCATCGCGGCCCTTCGTCAGAAAGCAGTGGTGCAAACCACGTAGGCAGACCTACACTAGTCGCGCCCTTCGACCAGCGAAGTCCCAAGTTCCACTTGGGGTACTCACGTAGCTGGCGCGGGGCTTTTTCATGGGTGCCCCCGCTTGGTCAGCTCAGGGCGGTACTCCGCCTCCGCCGGGACAAACCGCCAGTGCCGATAGGGCATGGCCCAGCGGTCGTCCAGACCGTTCGGCGTGCCGGTGCTGATGCCGATGTTGAAGTTGGGGTGCAGGTGCCGAATTCGCATCAGGATGTGCTTGTAGACCCGCTCCTTGGCAATGGTGCGCTTGCCGCGCACACGGCTCCCTGCCGGTTTCTCGCGATGCTTGTCGTTGAGCCGGAACGGCATGGCACCGAGCACAATGTCCAGGCATTGCAAGATCACATGGTCGTGCGAATCGACCTCCGCGATCTGATCGTCCTGAATGCGGATGCGGGCCGAGCGGAACGCGCGGGACTGGTTCAGGCCCAGCACATAGCCCTTGAACGCCGCGCAGCGCTCGGCGGTGTCGGGCAGCGAGTCGAACAGCAGGCGCACCTTGGTTTCAGAGTCCGCACGCCCCGCGTGCCCCAGGCCAAAGGCGTGCTTCACGAACTGGTAGTAGAGCTTGAAGAACGCCTCGTCCTCCTGCCGACGTATCGCTTCCTGCGGCCGGAAGGCGTTCTGCGTGAACATCACCCGCAGTTTCAGCTTGTGCTCGCCCAGCAGGTCAAACAGCGTGTCGAGCAGCGCGAGATATTTCTCCGCGTAGGTCTGCGTGATCTTCTGCCACTTCACCTCGCCCATGAAATTCAGCTCGGCCTTGCGCCGGGTCAGTCGATCCACCACCTCGGCCAGGTGGGTCGATTCCACCAGCGCCCCGCCGTAGAAGTGCCCGAAGTGCGCCCCCGACGCGTCGGACTCGTCGCAGTAGATAAGAATTTCGCGGGACATGGTCTGCGACTCAGCCTTTGCCGCTCTCGGCGTCTGCCGAAGCTGAACCGAACACCGCGTGCTCGAACACGGCATTCGCAGCCTGTATGAGCGCGGTTGCTTCGGCATCCAGACGATCTGCCTCGGTGCGAGCCAAGGTCAGGGCTGCGACGAGTTTGCGTTGAATCGATTCGGGCGGGAGCGGAAGCGGCATGCCCGAGACTTCCTTGCTGTTGATAGAGGAGAGATTGGTCGTGCGCTTCGCCTTGATTTGAAAATAGGTCTGCCCCACCTCCGAGTTAATTACTTCAAGCAAGAACGGCGGATGCAATTCGCTGGATAGCGGTCGTGCGCGCAGGACGTGATTTTGATGAACGCATCCCTCGATCTCCCCGTTCCAAATGGCACCGCGGCCTACCAAATCTGCGCTGTTCCCCTCGCAAAGCAGCACGTCGCCTGGTCTGAGCAAGAACCGACGAAGCTCGCTATCCGGCACATTGATGGTCTTGATTTCGCGCAAATCCAGCCGGCCGCGCTGCACATTGGCCACGCGCAAATAAGGACGGGCGTGCTCGCTCGGTCGATTGGCCGGCGATTTCTGGAGGCCGTAACTGACCTGCGCAACGTCGCCGAGCGTCACGACAGGCCAGGGACTCACCGTCGTCGTGTCGGCCGGAATTTGCGCGCGCAACCAACCCTCATGGCTCCAGCGTTCCACCGTCGCGTACCGCGCCACGAACACGGGGCGCTTCGGTAGCGGCTTGGGCGGCGCGAAGCCCAGCGCCGCTTCGAACGCAGCCTGTGCGGCGCGGCGCGCTTGTGCTGCATCTTCTTGCAGCCGGACTGCCAGAGCGCGAGCGGTGTCGAGGTCTGCAAGCAGGCGCTGCTGTTCACCGAGCGGCGGCAACGGGATCGTGGTTTTCTCAAACTCGCTCGGCCGCAGCCGGGTCTTGGTCGTCGCGCCGGTCTTGCGCGCTGTGAGCAGCTTGAGCAGCTTGGGTTCGCGCAGCAGGCGACTGAAAAATGCAGGCAAAACCTTCGCGTCATCGAGGCGGTACGTCGGATACTCGCTGCTGACCGCGACATGATCGAGGGCTTCGGGAACCAGGCACATGGAGCCCTGCGCGGCGCGGATTTTTGAGATGAGCATTTCTCCAGGCAACGCCTTGAACAGCTGACCTTTGTAGCCTGCGCGGTCCTCGGGGCTTCGAAGAAAAAGCTCACCGGAAAAATTGATCTTCGCAATGACGTTGAGCTGGTCCAGCGGCTCAAGCGAGCGATTGATCGGCCGGGACACTCGGCGCGCAAACTCGCAAATGGCCTGCATGGGCCAACTCAGCGAGTTCGCTTCAGCCGCGATCTCGTACCACTTCTCCAGCGCCCCCCACCGCCGGATCAGGCAGCGAGGGGCACCGGAAAATCCGGAATGTCCTCCTGCTTGGCACCCGCATTGATCCAGGTCTCGAATCGCTTCCAAGCAGCGAGCATCGCGGGCAGGTCATTGGCGATGTGCGGGCCAGTCTCGCCGGTGCTGGTGATGCCAACCGCCTCTGGTGCAGCGACGAACACCGGGTAGTCGGCACGCTCGCGCACCTGCGCCCACAGCGCGGCCTGATGCGCCTCGTCCTCGCGCTTGATGTCTTTGCGCAAGCGGGCGAACGCGGCGTCGGCAGCGATTTTCGCTGGACTGCTATTGCCGCCCAGCGCGGCCGCATACAGACGCTTGAGTTGGGCGGCTCGCTTGGCGTTGCTGGGAGTGCCTGTCCACGCGGGCTTGCGCAGCAGACTGGCACCAATACCGCGCGGGTAGGTGGGTGCTTCGCCGGGTTCCCAGTGAGGTGCGGATAGCGTGACGCCAACGGCAGCGAGCGACGTGAGCGCAGCGGCAGCCTCGACGCTACCTCCCGTGTGTACCTGTTGTGCGGCGGCGGCGCAGGCCTGGGTGCGGCGTTCCGCGAACTGCGGATCGAGTTCGGCATGAGCTTGCGCCCACACCGCCTCCCACGCGGCGCGATCTTCGGTGCTGAACTTGCGCAGGAACACTAACGAGGCTTTCACCGTGGCGTCGGCCGAGAGGAAGGTGTCTTCGGGCAGGCTGACCACGGCCATCAGACGCGCCTGGTCTTCGGCCCAACGGCGCAGCCAAGCCAGCGAGGGATTGTTGAGGTTGCCGTCCGGCAGCACGATGCCCATGCGTCCGCCGGGCCGGAGTAGTTCGATGCAGCGGTCGAGAAAGATTTCGCCGGTATCGCGATTCTTCTTGTTCCTGCCGGTGGCATACAGCTCCAGGATGGGCTGGTTCTTGTGCGCGATCAGACGCTGGTGACTGTGCGCCCAGGCCTCGCCGTAACGCGCCTTGCTGCGATAGTGGTACTCGCGATCTGCGCGGCTGTTGGGGTCGTCCGGCACGCGGCTCTCCGTACTGCCGTTGACCGTCTGATCGCGGCCGACGTTGCCGCCGAACTGCGGATTGGTGAGTACCAGGTCGAAGCGGCCACCGAAGATGCCGTTGAAGTCCACCAGACCATCGCGATGGTGAATGCCGCCATGCCCGTCGCCGTGCATGATCATGTTCATCTTGGCCGTGCGCGCGGCACGCGGTTCGGCGTCGGTACCGAACATGCAGTGCCAGGCCAGCCGTCCGACGCGGGTATCGGCGGGGGCATTGTTGTCTCCGCTGGGCAGCAGTTCGCGGTTGAGCGCGGCAAAGTGTTCGCTGATGCGCTGCTCTTCCTCGTCCGGCGAGAGATTCAGGGCCTCGATGTCCTGTTTAGTCGCGCGCTTCTGCGCGCGAATGTCGTTTTCAATGGCACCGCGCACGGTCTCAAAAGCGCGTATGAGGAAGCCGCCCGAGCCGGCGCAAGGGTCGCAGATCAATTCGCCCTCCTTTGGCGCGAGCAGATCGACCATGAATTCCACGACTGGGCGCGGCGTGAAGTATTGGCCGAGTTCACCGCGAAACGTGGTGCCAAGGAACTGTTCGAAGGCCAGGCCCTTCACGTCCTCTCCAGTCTCAGCAAGGTTGAAGCGTTCCAGCTCGCCGACGATGCGCTCGAAGGTGGCGTCGGAAATGTCCAGGCGGTCGTTTTCTGCAAACAGTTCGTCGGCGCGGTAGTGATCCTTAGTCTCCTCGAACAACTGCTCGTGTACGGCCACGTCTTTGCGCAGCGCCACTGCGCGGCGCGCCTTGAGGAACTCGCGCGTGAATGTGCCGTGCATGCCGGTGCGTTCGATGTACATCTTGACGAACAGCACCTTGGAGATGGTGTCGAAGGCGCGGCCGGGGTCCATCTTGTGCACGTCGCGCAGGATGGAATGGCAACGGAATAGCAGGTCCTGAAACTCGCGGCGCGAGAACGCACGCTGACCCTTGCGAATGGCGTCGAGCCTTTGCGCGTCGCCCCAGTCGCTGGCTTTTGGGATTTCGTTGATCTCGACGAAGTCGCCGGGCGCGCCTGGTACCAGCTTGAACACCGCAGTGCGGCGCGCGTTGTGCGCGACGAAGAATTCGCAACCTGCGGCCCGCGCGTAGCTCTCGCCCTGGTAGTAGTCGGTGAGGTCGATCTCGACGCTTTCGGCCTTGCACTCAATGATCAGCACCGGGCTGCGGTTGTCGTCCTTGGCCGCGCGGCTTTCCCAGATGGCAATGTCGGCGCGTGGACTTCGGTGTCCGTGCTGGGTGCGGCGTTCCTGGTCCATCTGGTCCAGCGCGTAGCCGAGTTCCAGTACCAGATGACGAAGGAATTCCTGCCGGACCTCTTCTTCCGGCTTGTGGCTGACGTCGCACCATTGGCGCCGCAACGGAACCCACAACCAATGACCCACTCTGTGAAGGCCAGATTCCGGAAAAGGGTTCGCGGGTTGTTTCTTCGGTTGGGTCATCGTTGGACGAATCTTTTGTGTGCTGGCTTGCTGATGAATTGTGCATCGGCTTGCCGCTACTTCGTTTGGAAGTTTCAGGCCGCCGCTTCCTCAGCCGCATCCAGCCCACGCGAATGCCCGTGCGCTGAACCCTGCTGCAGCGCAGTGGCGTCGATGCCGCGTGCGCGTAGCACCTGCACCAGCGTGTCTGTATGTCCGTGCATGGCGATGACGCGGCGCGCGCCGGTCTGTTCAATGCTCAGCATCAAGCCGTTCCAGTCGGCGTGATCAGACAAAATGAAGCCGCGATCCCAGTCGCGGCGGCGCGAACCCTTTACGCCCATCCAGCCCGATGCGAAGCCGACCGAGCAGGGCTGGAAGCGCTTGACCCAAGGCGTACCAGCGGCACCGGGTGGGGCGAGCACCAGTTTGCCTTTCCAGTCGAAGAACTTTGGCTGCTCCGATACGGCTTGCGTCGGCAGCATGGCGATCCCGGCCTGTCGATAAAGTTTCACCAGCGGGGTCATGGTGCCGTGCAGGTACGCCGTTTCGTCTGTGAGCGGCACCAGTTCCGCCAGAATGCGCTGGACCTTGCCGAGTGCGTAGGCGCAGAGCAGCGCGCACTGACCCTCGCGCTTGCACTGCTGCCACCAATCGAAAATATCGCGCGCGACCTCGGCCGGATCAGGCCAGCGATACACCGGCAGCGCGAACGTGGCTTCGGTGATGAACACATCGCAGCGCACCGGTTCGAACGGCGCACAGCTCGGATCGGGTTCACGCTTGTAGTCGCCGGACACCACCCAGACCTGGCCATCGACTTCGATCCGCACCTGCGCCGAACCCAGCACATGACCGGCCGGATGCAGCGACACCTGCGCGCGCTGCATCTGGAAGCACTGACCGTAGTCCATCGCGCTGATGCCACCGCCGTAGCCGACTCTGGCGCGGGTCAGGCCGAGGCCCGGCGTTGAACACCAGTAGTGCTGCGATCCGCTGCGCGCGTGATCGGCGTGCGCATGCGTGATCACCGCGCGCGGCACCGGCCGCCAGGGATCGATGTAGAAATCGCCGGCCTCGCAGTACAAGCCCTTGTCGGTGACGCGAACCAGGTCGTTCACAGTTCGTTGGCTTCCAGGCTCTGCAGCAGACGCGCCAGCGCACCGCGGTTGGCGTGAATTGCAGCGCGACCGGCCTCGCCCATGCGCGCGCGCCGCGCCGGGTCGGCCAGGCACTCGCTGACCAGCGGCGCCAGCAGCGAGGTCGCGGCGATCTCCTGTGCGGCGCCGGCTTCCAGCAGGCGCTCGCGTGCCGGCAGGAAGTTGTGCATGTGCGGACCAAACAAGACCGGCACACCCAGCGCGGCCGGCTCCAGCACATTGTGTCCGCCGATCGGCACCAGGCTGCCGCCGACAAACGCGGTGTCGCTGGCGGCCAGATACATCCACATCTCGCCGAGGCTGTCGCCAATCAACACCTCGGCGTCCAGCACGCTGTCGGCCTGCAGTTCACTGCGACGCTGGAAGCGGATGCCGGCGCGCTGGATCTCCTGCGCCACCTCGTCGAAGCGCTGGGGGTGGCGCGGGACCAGGATCAGCCGCGCCTCGGTGAAGCGCTGGCGAATGTCCTGGTGCGCCTGCAGTGCCGCCGTCTCCTCGCCCTCGTGCGTGCTGGCGGCCACCCACACGGGATGGTCGCGGCCGAGCCGTTCGCGCAACAAGCGCCCGGCCTCGATCTGTACCGGCGGCGGATCGATATCGAACTTCAGATTGCCCATCACGGCGACGCGCGGCGCACCCAGCTGGCTGAAGCGATCGGCGTCCAGCGGGCTCTGCGCCGCCACCAGACTGACGTCACTGAGCACCGAGCGGGCAAAGCGCGCGACCCGCGCATAGCCCTTGAACGAGGCCGGCGACAGGCGCGCATTGGCGATGGTCAGCGGAATGCCACGCTTGCGCAGCGCGCGGAACAAGGTCGGCCACAGCTCGGTTTCCATGATCACCGCCTGCGACGGCCGCGCGCGATCCAGAAAGCGCCGCACCGCGATCGGCGTGTCGTAGGGGCTGTAGGTGTGAATCACGCGCTTGCCGAACGCGGCCAGGATGCGGTCGCTCCCGGTTGGTGTGGTGGTTGTGACCCAGATGCGACCTTCGCCGTGTCGTTCGATCAGGGATTCAATCAGGGGCAGGGCGGCGAGGGCCTCGCCCATCGACACCGCGTGTACCCACACCGCCACGCCGTCGTGTGCTTGCGGCACTTCGCCAAAGCGCTCGAACAGACGCTTGCGATACGCCGGCTGCTGGCGTGACCGCGACAACAGCCGCAACAGCAGGATCGGCGTCAGTAGATACACCAGCAGCAGATAGAGGGCGCGCATCGCGGCAGTTTGGGCGGTGAAGATGGCAAGCGACAAGCTAGGTGGCTTTGCAGCCGGCGGATCAAGGCCGGAAACTGCGCGCCATGTCGACACCTTCCGATGCTGTTGCCGAACCCGCCTCGATCGCCGCGCCGGTTTTTTCCTGGCGCTGGTTGCTGCCGCGCTGGTGGCTGACCTGGCTGGGGCTGGGTCTGATGCGCATGCTGAGCTTGCTGCCGATCAATGCGCAGCTGGCGCTGGGCGAGTTCACCGGTCGCGCGCTGGGGCATGTGGCCGGCAGTCGGCGTGAGGTGGTGCGGACCAATCTGCGGCTGTGTTTTCCGCAGATGACACCCGAAGAGCGCGAGCGCTGGGTCAACGCGCATTTCGCGGCGTTGGGACGCGGCCTGTTCGAAACCACCATGGCCTGGTTTGCAACCGACCAGGAACTGGCGCCGCGCGCGGAGATTGAAGGCCGTGAGCATCTGGACGCGGCCCTGGCCAGTGGTCAGGGTCTGCTGCTGTTGACCGGGCATTTCAGCTCGCTGGAAATTGGCGCGCGCGTGCTCAGGGTCACGGCCAAGCTGCCGTTCCACGCCATGTACCGGCCTTACGCCAACCCGGTGATGGACTACTACATGCATCGCTGGCGTGGCGCCC
>JBQTJH010000260.1:0-7902 GCA_052387335.1 Panacagrimonas sp.
TTTGGCCGCAACCCGAAGGGGCGGGGCCGCTTTTGCGCATCGCTGCGTTAGTCGCTCCTCATGTACTTCAAGTACACCTCGTCGCTCCTTCCTTGCGCTGCGCAAAAGCGACCTCCGCCGCAGCGACCATTCATATGTCAACAGACCCTAGCGCCGATTCAAGCGGCCGAGGGCCATTGCGCGAGTAGTTCACCAGGCTTGGCGCGGCCTTCGATCTGATACCCAATCTGCTGCAGCAACGCGCTGCAGCTGCGGCGCAAGTCTTCACTGTGCACAGACAGCAGGAGTGTCGGGCGGTGCTGGCTCAGTGTATTTCGCGCGCCTTGCAAGGCCTCCAGCTCCGCGCCCTCAACGTCCATCTTGATGAACTGGGGCGGTGGTAGCCGACCGGCCTCGACCTCGTCGTCGATAGACAACACGGGGGTCTGCCCGCCGCTTCCCGGGATCAAATGACCCCGTCCGGTGCCCTTGCCGCAATCAAACGTGGCCTGCCCCGCGCTATCCGAAACACAGGCTGCAACAACTTCGACATTGCGGACGCGATTGGCGCGCAGATGAGCGCGCAGATAGCGCAAATTCAGCGGTAGCGGTTCGAATGCGATGATCCGGCCCTGCGGCCCCACACATTGCGCCGCGACCAAGCTCAGATAGCCGACGTGAGCGCCAATGTCGTAGGCGGTGGTGCCCGGCCTGATCAGGCTTTGCAGTGCCTGCACGGCGGAGGGGTCATAGCGGCCACGAATGAAGCGCATGCCGCAGAACGCGCCGATGCGCTGGCCCTTGAGCGGCCCTGCATCGATGGTGAGGCGAAGCCAGACGAAGCGGGCCTTGAACCAGTAGCGCAATTGACGCACGAGCGGCGCTCATTCGGTAGTCGCGCGTATCGCGCTCTACACATTAGGCTCAGTTGTGTGACGTGCGCGTGGCGCTGCCGTCACACGTTCATGAACCGAGCCTGGCCTCGAACTTGGCCAGATTGATCACGCCGCGCAGATGCGTGCCCTCGCCAATGAGTCGCACGCCGTCATGTGCTTCAACGCGAAAGCGCACCATCCGTTCGTTGATCTCGATCACAGTGCCGGTGGCCGTGACTGTGCGTCCGAGCGGTGTCGCCGCCAGATGCGAGATGCTGACCTCGGCGCCGACCGACACCCAGCCCTCCGGCAGGTGCGGATGGATGGCATTGGCCGCGGCCACTTCCATCAGGTAAATCATCATCGGCGTGCCGTAGACCGCCGGCATGTGCGGCATGAAGTGTTTGACGGTCAGCGGCGGCGTAACCCGCACCGAGTCGCTGCCCTGCATGCCGATCAGCAGATGGGAGCAGGGGTTCATTCAGACCTCACTCTTTGGCGGCATCGGGCGTGCTTGCATCGGGCGGTGTCGCAGATTGCCGAGGCACGTGAGCGGCGATCGGCGCGCGCAGGTTTTGATAGATCACCGGCGTCGGCTCCGCCACGACGGGCTTGCGCGGATCGGGCTTCATCAAGTCCTGGATGTGCGCTTCTGTAGGCCCGTTGGCCCATTTCACGCTGAAGAAGATGAGGTGCAGGATCGCGGTGATTACGGCGCCAATCACCCAGGGCATACGACTGGGCCGATAGGGGCGGTCCATGGCCTCGGCGCGGGCTTGAGGCGGAAGTTCGACGATCTTGGGCTGGTAGGCACTCATAAGCTGAGTTTACTTGCTTCGACGGCGTGGTCTGACTGGGCCGACGCGCTCAGGCTATTCTGGCTCTACTCAATGTTGTTGGAGCCTTCCATGCTGCTGCTGATTCTGGGTGTGCTGCTCTGGTCGCTGACCCATTTGTTCGTTGCCCTGGCGCCCTCGCAGCGCCAAGGTCTGATCGATCGTCTTGGGCTCGGGCCATACAAGCTGCTGTTCGCGTTGACCCTGGTGGGCGCGCTGGTGCTGATCGTGCTGGGTTGGAAGGCAACGCCACCGACTTCGCTATGGCTGCCGCCTGCGGGCATGCGCCACGCCACGCTGCTGCTGGTGCCGATTGCGGTGATCTTGTTCCTCAGCGCGCGCCTGCCCACGGACATCAAGCAGATCATCCGCCACCCCCAGCTCACCGGCGTCAAGCTGTGGGCGGTCGCCCATCTGCTGAGCAATGGCGAAACGCGTTCCGTAATTCTGTTTGGTGGCTTGCTGGCATGGGCCGTGCTGGAAGTGATCTTCATCAATCGTCGCGACGGCGCGCGCGTCAAGCCGGCGCGGGTCGGCGGCTTGCGCACCATGACCAGCGCCCTGATCGGAATTCTGGTGAGCGGCCTGCTCGTAGCCGCGCATCCCTGGTTCGCGGGTCTGCCAGTGATGGTTGCGCGCGGCTGAGAACCGCGCTCGGAGCGCGGTCCTAGTTGTCCAGCACTTCGGCGTTGAGATCGTGCTCATCGGCGCCGATCACCCTGGCCATCACCTTCTGTCCCGGCTTGAGCGGATCGATGCAGGATAGATAGACCTTGCCGTCGATCTCCGGCGCGTCGGCCCAGCTGCGGCCGGTGACGACGTGGTCCTCGCCGATGTCGTCCACCATCACTTCGATGGTGGTGCCGATCTTGGCCTTGAGTTTTTTCTTGCTGATCTTGGCCTGCGCCTTCATGAAGCGCTTGAGGCGATCCTGCTTGATCTCCTCCGGCACCGGATCGGCCAGATCGTTGGCGCGCGCGCCCTCGACCGGTGAGTACGCAAAGCAACCCACGCGATCGAGCTGCGCAGCCTGCTGCCAGTCCAGCAACTCCTGGAACTCCGCTTCCGTCTCACCCGGAAAGCCGGCGATGAAGGTGCTGCGAATGGTGATGTCCGGGCAGATCCGTCGCCACGCGGCGATGCGTTCCAGGGTGTCCTCGGCCAAGGCCGGGCGCTTCATGCGCTTCAACACGCTGGGGCTGCCATGCTGAAAAGGGATGTCCAGATACGGCAGCACCTTGCGCTCCGCCATCAGTGGAATGATCTCGTCCACGTGCGGGTAGGGGTACACGTAGTGCATGCGTACCCACACGCCGAGTTCGCCGAGGCCCTTGCACAGGTCCAGCATGGACGTGCGGTATTCCTTATCGCGCCAGCTGCCCTTCTCGTACTTGATATCGACGCCGTAGGCGCTGGTGTCCTGCGAGATCACCAGCAGCTCCTTCACGCCGGCTTTCACCAAGCGCTCGCCCTCGCGCAGCACGTCGTCGATGCGGCGTGAGTCCAGCTTGCCGCGCATCGAGGGGATGATGCAGAAGCTGCACTTGTGATTGCAGCCTTCCGAAATTTTCAGGTAGGCGTAGTGCTTGGGCGTGAGCTTCACGCCCTGCGCAGGCACCAGGTCGAAGAACGGCTCGTGCTTGGGCGGAATCGCCAGATGCACCGCGTCCATCACCGCCTTGTAGTTCTGCGGGCCGCTGAGCGAGAGAATGTCCGGGAACTTCTCGCGCACCACGTGGCTCTTCGGTCCGGTGCCCAGACAGCCAGTCACGATGACCTTGCCGTTCTCCGCCATCGCCTCGCCGATCGCGTCCAGCGACTCTTCCACCGCCGAATCAATAAAGCCGCAGGTGTTCACCACCACCACGTCGGCCTTGTCGTAGCTCGACACGGTCTGGTAACCCTCGGCGCGCAACTGCGTGAGGATGCGCTCCGAATCCACCAGGGCCTTGGGACAGCCAAGCGAGACGAAGCCGACCTTGGGGGTCTTGCGGCGGCGGACGGGGGTTTCAGCGGAGGCGGACATCGGCATCTGCAAAGCGGGGGCACGATATTGTAAGGCCACCCCTTGCCAGACCCCCTGACCGCGCCGCCATGAGTAGCTATTACGAGTCCGACGACCTCAAGAAATTCGGCGATATCGGCCGCCACGCCCCAGAGGCCGCCACCCAGTTCTTCAAGTATTACGGCCAGATCACCGGCCAGGACGGCGCGCTGACCAAGCGCGAAAAGGCGCTGATCGCGCTGGCCATCAGCCACGCGCAGAAGTGCCCGTACTGCATCGACGCCTACACCACCGGCTGCCTCGAAGCCGGCGCCAGCCCCGACCAGATGATGGAGGCGGTGCACGTTGCAGCCGCCATGCAGGCCGGCATCACGCTGGTCCACGCGGTGCAGATGCAGAACAAGCTCGACCAGTTGGTGCTGTAGGTACGTCGACGCCCCGAACGAATGGGCGCGAGGGGCGGACGCTCGGCGCGCGCGCGGCTGCGCCGCATGCACGAGCATTGAGGTGCGCATTTACCAACCTTGCCTGCATGAGACTTCACGCCTGCTGCCTCGCGCTGTGCCTGCTCGCCGGACCGGCGTCCGCGCAGAAGCTCGATCTCTCGCTCCGAGCTTGGACACCGCAGCCGCTGCCCAAGGTCGAACGCCAGACGCAGTGGACGGAGGGCACGGATCAGGGCGCGCCCACACTCGACGCGCAATCCGCAGTCGCCGCGAGCGGCCTGACGCAGAAACTGGACTGGCCGGGCGCGACGACGCTGCGCTGGCGCTGGCAGGTATCGCGCAGCGTGAAGAACGGTGATCTCGCGAAGAAGTCTGGCGACGATTTCGCCGCACGCCTCTACGTGTTCTTCGATCCGCCCGATTCGCATCTGAGTTTCGGCGAGCGCACCAAGCTCGCGATCGGCCGCAAGCTGTTCGGTGATGCTTTGCCGCGCGCCGCACTGTGCTACGTCTGGGCCACGCGCGAAGCGGTCGGCACCCTCGCGCCGAACGCCTACACGGACCGAGTGCGCATGATCGTGCTCGACTCCGGCGACACGCAGGCCGGCCAGTGGCGCACGCACGCGCGCGATCTGGCAGCGGATTACACGGCCGCGTTCGGCCACGCACCCGCACCGCGCATCACGGGCATTTCCCTGATGAGCGATACCGACAACACCGGCGACACGGTGAGTGCGCGCTTCGCTGGGGTCGAGCGCGTGATGACGGGCGAACGATAAGACCGCATCGACGGACGAACAGGGCAGGCGCGGCGCGCGGCGGCGCGCGACCATGCCGCACACACTCCGGCGAGGCCATCCGATGACGCGCGCAATTCGATATGTCCTCCCTCTGCTTGCAGGACTTGCCGCCGTGCTGAGCGGCTTTCTTCTTCCCGCCGCCGCGCGCGCCGCCGAGGCTCCGGCCTTTGCCCAGACCGCGCCCGAGGACTGGCTCAACTCAAAGCCGCTGGACTGGCCCGCGCTGCGCGGCACCGTGGTGCTGGTGGAGTTCTGGACCTTCGCGTGCAGCAACTGCATCCGCAGCCAGCCCTGGCTGCGCACCCTGGAGACGAAGTTTCCCAAGGGCTTCGAGATCATCGGCGTCCACACGCCGGAGTTGCCGAAGGAGTACGTGCGCAGCAATGTGGTGGAGCGCAGCAAGAAGCTCGGCATCACGCATCCGGTGGTGATCGACAACGACTACGCGACGTGGAAGGCCTGGAGCAATCGCTACTGGCCGGCGTTCTATCTGGTGGACGCCAAGGGCCAGGTGCGCGCGCACTACATTGGCGAGACACACGCGGGCGACGAGCGCGCGCGACGCATCGAAGCGGACATCGCGCGCGTACTGTCTGAACACTGATCCCTGCACATGACCTGCATGAACCCGATCCGACACCTGCTGCTCCTGCTCTGTGTGCTCGCCCCCGTGGCGGGCGCACAGGCCGCGCCGCCGCAGAAGCTGGTCATCACCGGCTCCAGCACCATCGCGCCGCTGGTCGCGGAGATCGCCAAGCGCTATGAAAAAGCACATCCCGGCGTACGGATCGACGTGCAGACCGGCGGCTCCTCGCGCGGTGTTGCTGACGCGCGTTCCGGACTGGCGGATATCGGCATGGCCTCGCGCGCGCTCAAGGCCGATGAGGCCGACCTGCACGGCACGGCGATTGCGCGCGACGGCATCGCGGTGATCGTGCACGCGCAGAATCCGGTCGCGGCGCTGAGCGACGCGCAGATCGCGGGGATCTACACCGGCGCGCTGCGCAACTGGAAGGACGTGGGCGGACGCGACGCGCCGGTCACGGTGATCACCAAGGCCGAAGGCCGCTCCACGCTCGAACTATTTCTCGCCTACTTCAAGCTCAAGCCCGAGCAGATCAAGGCGTCCGTCGTCATCGGCGACAACCAGCAGGGCATCAAGACGCTTGCGGGCAATCCGGACGGCATTGCCTACGTGTCCATCGGCACCGCGGAATACGAGCGCGAGGCCGGCACGCCGATCAAGCTGCTGCCGCTGAATGGCATCGCGCCGAGCACCGCCACGGTAAAGAACGGCACGTTCCCGCTGTCGCGTCCGCTCAATCTGGTCACGCGCGGCGCGCCCGCGGGTCTGGCGAAAGACTTCATTCCCTACGCGCAATCCGCCGCCGTGCATGACCTGGTGCGGGAGCACTCGTTTGTCGCCATCGAATAGGGACCGCATCGCCGGCCTTCCGCTCGCGCTTGCGGCGCTGACGGCGTCGGCGCTGATTCTGCTGATCGTCGCCTTCCTGCTGCGCGAATCGGGGGGCGCGTTTGCGCACGCCGGTTTCACGCGCTTCTTCACCGATCCGTCCTGGCATCCGGCGGCGGATGCGGCGCGCGGCACCTTCAATCTCGCGCCGATGATCGCCGGCACCTTGCTCGCGGCACTCGGAGCGGTGCTGATCGCCGCGCCGCTGGGCCTGCTGTGCGCGGTGTTCTGCCACGACTACGCGCCGCGCGCGCTGGCCGTGCTCACGCGGCGCATCGTGGAACTGCTGGCCGGCATTCCGTCCGTGGTCTACGGGCTGTGGGGGCTGGTGGTGCTGGTGCCGCTGATCCGGCTGCTGGCGCCGCCTGGCCCGAGCCTGCTCGCGGCGATGCTGATTCTGGCGCTGATGATCCTGCCCACGGTCGCGGTGCTCGCGGACGCTGCGCTTGCCGCGGTGCCGCGCGAGCTGCGACAGGCCGCGGCGGCACTGGGCCTGTCGCGCGCACGCACGGTGTGGAGCGTGGTGGTGCCGGCCGCGCGTGCCGGAATCTCCGGCGGCGTGCTGCTCGCGGCGGGTCGCGCGGTGGGCGAGACGCTCGCAGTGCTCATGGTCTGCGGCAACGTCGTGCAGGTGCCGGCTTCGTTCTTCGATCCGGTGCGCACGCTCACCGCGAACATCGCGCTGGAGATGGCCTACGCCACCGACGATCACCGCTCCGCGCTGTTCGTCAGCGGCCTTGCGCTCACCGCGATGGTGATGCTGCTGGTGTTGCTGGCGCAGCGCGCCGATGCGCGGGTGGCGCATGGCTGAGCAGACGCTGCGCCGATCCGCGGTGCTGGACAGCGTCGCGACCTTCGCGGCCTGGAGCGCGTTCGCGCTGGTGGCCGCAGTGTTCGCGTGGATGCTGGGCGACGTGCTGTTGCGCGGGGCGTCCGCGCTGTCCTGGGATTTTCTGTGGCAAGAGCCGGCCAAGGCCGGACGCGCGGGTGGCATCGCGCCGATCATCGTCTCGACGCTGCTGATCGTGGGCGTCGCGATGCTCGTGACCGCGCCGCTGGGCCTGGCCTGCGCGCTGTGGCTGTCGGAATACGCGCGACTGTCACCGCGCGCCGGCCGCGCGGTGCGCGCGAGTCTGGACGTGCTGGCCGGCATGCCGTCCATCGTGTTCGGCCTGTTCGGCAACGCGCTGTTCTGCGTGGTGCTCGGCATGGGCTTCTCGATTCTCTCGGGTTGTCTGACCCTGGCGTGCATGGCGCTGCCGCTGCTGATCCGCGCCACCGAGCAGGGCCTGCGCGCGGTGCCGGATGACTATCGACAGGCGGCCGCCGCGCTCGGCGTGTCGCGCTGGACCGTGACCCTGCACGTGTTGCTGCCCGCCGCGGTGCCGGGCCTGATCGCGGGGCTGGTGCTGGGCATCGGCCGCGCGCTGGCCGAGACCGCGGCGCTGATCTTCACCAGCGGTTACGTGGATCGCATGCCGTCCTCG
>JBQTJH010000261.1:0-6215 GCA_052387335.1 Panacagrimonas sp.
ATTTCATGGACTGCCAGTGGCAGTCCATGCCCGGCGAACGCCCGGTCGCCAGCGACCGGGCCGGGGCAGTGCTCCGGCGATGGCGTCCGAACTCTTTCATATGTCACCCCGCCTGACGTCCACGAAATGGCCGGCGATACCAGCCGCTGCAGCCATCGCCGGAGAAACCAAATGGGTACGACCACCCTGCCCTTGCCGTCCTTCGAAATTGCGATTCGAGGTGCTGGCGCAGCGCTCTCCTGGCTCCAGCCGATCGGCGTTCATCGCCAGGCACATCGAGCAGCCGGGCTCACGCCACTCGAAACCGGCGTCGAGAAAAATGCGATCCAGTCCCTCGGACTCCGCCTGACGCTTCACCAAGCCGGAGCCCGGCACGACCATCGCGAGCTTGACGTTGGCTGCCTTCTTGCGCCCACGCACCACCGCGGCAGCAGCGCGCAGGTCCTCGATGCGCGAGTTGGTGCAGGAGCCGATGAACACCTTGTCGATGTGGATCTGGTTGATCGGCGTGTTCGCGCTCAGACCCATATAGGCCAGCGCCTTTTCCATGCCGCTGCGCTTGACTGGATCAGCCTCTGCTGCCGGATCGGGCACACGAGCGTCCACCGGCACCACCATCTCTGGCGAGGTGCCCCAGGTCACTTGCGGCTGGATGCTGGAGGCCTCGATCACCACCTCGTGATCGAACCGCGCAGCGGCGTCCGAGTGCAGGGACTTCCACCAGGCGATAGCCTTATCCAGATCTTCGCCGCGCGGCGAGAACGGGCGGTTCTGCACATAGGCGATGGTGGTGTCGTCCACCGCGATCAAACCCGCGCGTGCGCCACCCTCGATGGCCATATTGCACACGGTCATGCGTCCTTCCATCGACAACGCGGCAATGGCGTCGCCCGCGAACTCGATGGTGTAGCCGGTGCCTCCGGCAGTCCCGATGCGGCCGATGATGGCGAGCACGATGTCCTTCGCGGTCACACCAGAACCGACGTGGCCGCGCACGAGCACACGCATGTTCTTGGACTTCTTCTGCACCAGGCACTGCGTCGCCAGCACATGCTCGACTTCCGATGTGCCGATGCCAAAAGCCAGCGCACCAAAGGCGCCGTGGGTGGACGTGTGCGAGTCACCACAGACCACGGTCATGCCCGGCAGGGTCGCGCCCTGCTCGGGGCCGATGACGTGCACGATGCCCTGGCGCAGATCGTTCATGCGGAATTCGGTGATGCCGAATTCGGCGCAGTTGGAGTCCAGCGCCTCGACCTGGGTACGCGAGATCGGGTCGGCGATGCCGCCACTGCGATCCGTGGTCGGCACGTTGTGGTCGGCCACCGCCAGGTTCGCGGCAAGTCGCCAGGGCTGACGTTGCGCCAGACGCAGGCCGTCGAAGGCTTGCGGACTGGTCACCTCATGCACCAGGTGGCGGTCGATATAAATCAAGGCCGACCCGTCGCCCGCATCGTGAACCACGTGGGCGTCCCAGAGCTTGTCGTAGAGGGTCTTGGCGGTCATTGAACGGTCCTGGATCAGAAGCACGGACGGGCGCAGTCGCCCGGGTGAAGACCGTCATCCTAGGGCCGGGATTCACATAACTCCAATGAATCCTTTTCATCCGGCTCATTCCGTTCTGGCATGCTTCAGCCCATGGATACCCAGACCCTTGCCGCCTTCCTGGAAGTGGCCGACGCCACCTCGTTCACGCGCGCGGCCGAACGCCTGCATCTGTCGCAGCCGGCCATCAGCAAGCGGCTGAAGAGTCTGGAGGACCAGATCGGCCAGCCCTTGTTTGATCGCGTCGGCCGCTCGGTGCTACTCACCGATGCCGGGCGCGCCTTGCTGCCCTATGCCCGCCGCGTGGCTCAGACCTTGGAAGACGGGCGCCGCGCGCTGTCGCAGTTGTCCGGTCAGGTCAGCGGTCGCCTGTCGATTGGCACCAGTCATCACATCGGCCTGCATCGACTGCCACCGGTGCTCAAGCGCTTCGTCATCGATTATCCGGATGTCGATCTGGACCTGCATTTCATGGATTCCGAGGACGCCTGCGAGGCGGTGCTGGCTGGCAAGCTGGAATTGGGCATCGTCACCCTTCCGCTGAAACCGCTGAGCAATCTGGAGAGCACGCGGGTCTGGCCTGATCCGCTCGCGGTGGTGGTCGCGCCCTCGCATCCGCTTGCGCACAAGCGTCGCGCCAGGCTCGAAGACTTGGCACCGCATCCCGCAGTGCTGCCGGATGAAGACACCTACACCCATCGCATCATCCGCGCGGAGCTCGAAACACGCGGCATTCAGCCGCGCGTGCGCCTAGCCACCAATTACCTGGAAACCCTGAAGATGCTGGCCGCCATCGGCCTGGGCTGGAGCGTGATGCCGGAATCGATGATCGACGACAGCGTGGTCCGGGTGAAGGTCAGCGGCTTCGCGCCGCACCGCGATCTGGGCTGGGTGCGGCATACAGGGCGAGCCGTCTCAGGCCCGGCGCGGGCGCTGGTGGGTTTGCTAGACAATTCACAACAGTGTCCCAGATGACTGCACCCAACACAGATTTTTTACGTCCTACTAAGCATCACCTCATTAGGCTATGTCGTCACGAGATATGATGAAATAGCTTTCAGCGCAACGATGGGGCACGAGATGGCGGAATCGCACCGGCGGCATGATCGTTCGGACACGGAGGGGGCGCTGTTGGAGCCGCGCCTGCCTGGGCAGGCGGAACAGTGGGGAGGAATCGCCAAAGACAATCGGCTTTTCCTCAACGCGGTCTTCTGGATTCTGCGCACCGGCGCACCCTGGCGTGATCTGCCACCCGACTACGGGAACTGGAAAAACACCCACCGGCGGTTCTGTCGCTGGCGCGATGACGGGATTTGGGAGTCCCTGCTGGAGGCTTTGATGCAAGAACCCGACTACGAATGGCTGATGATTGATGCCAGTCACTGCAAGGTCCACCCGCATGCAGCGGGCGCACGCGGCGGCAATCAGGGCATGAGCCGTACAAAAGGGGGCTCAACACCAAGATACATCTGGCCGTGGATGCGCATGGTCTGCCGGTCCGAGTCGTTGTTACAGAAGCTACCCGGGCGGATTGTTCAGAAGCTGGCAGCCTGATCGAGGGGCTGAAAGCCGAACATCTGATCGCGGACAAGGGCTATGACAGCGATGCCATTGTCGAGCAGGCCACGCAACAAGGCATGAAACCGCAAATCCCGTCGCGCAGGAACCGCAAGAATCCACGTCATCACGACAAACATCTGTACCGGCTGCGTCACTTGGTCGAAAACGCTTTTCTGCATCTCAAACAGTGGCGAGGCCTGGCTACACGCTATGCCAAGAACCTGAACTCCTTCCTCGCCATCGTCCAAATCCGCTGCCTCGGCTTATGGCTGAAGATCTCGTGACGACACTATCTAGAACTCATAGCCGAGGCGAATCGAATACTTATCGGAAGAATCCCTCAGCGAGCTGACTTAATCTTCCGCGGGACCATTGCAAAAGTCGTCGCCGCACCCGGACACTGATCCGACTCGCCAGTACAGGATCGTCCAGCCGATGAAGTGTTTCCCATCCGCCATGCACTGCTTATGAGGCGCGGCGCAGACGGACCGCTGCGCGGACGCGGCACCCATATCAACCCCGCGCCGCGCTTTGGCCACACCACGAGCGAGGCCAGCGACGACGGCTGGGATCTGGGCGAGGAGGTCCTACGCGCGCCTGACACGCAGGTGTTGCCCGAGCGCGCCAAGACCATCCTGAGCTGGAACGATTCACCCGACATCGGCTTCGACCGCTCGCTCAATCCGTATCGTGGATGCGAGCACGGCTGTGTCTACTGTTACGCCCGCCCGGCCCATGCCTACATGGATTTGTCACCGGGCCTGGATTTCGAAACCCGGCTGTTCTACAAGCAGGAAGCGGCCAAATTGCTGGAAAAGGAGCTGCGCAAGCCGGGCTATACGCCGGCCATGGTGTCCTTGGGCGCCAATACCGATCCCTACCAACCGGTCGAGAAAACCTACCGCGTCACCCGCTCTTTGCTCGAGGTGTTGTCGGCCTACCGCCATCCGGTTGGCATCGTCACCAAGGGCGCGGCGCTGATCGGGCGCGATCTGGACCTGCTCGCGGAAATGGCCAGCGCCAAACTGGCGATGGTGGCGATCTCCATCACCACTTTGCGCGATGAACTCAAGCGCAGCCTGGAGCCGCGTGCGGCGTCGCCGGGCTCGCGCCTGCGCGCCATCCGCCTGCTGTCCGAGGCGGGCGTGCCGGTGATCGTGATGGCCTCGCCGATGATTCCCTTCATCAACGACGCAGAGCTCGAAGCGATCCTGGAGGCCGGGCGCGAAGCCGGCGCAAATGCTGCGAGCTACATCATGGTGCGGCTACCGCACGAGGTGAAAGCCCTGTTCCGCCAATGGCTGGACGATCACGCGCCGTTGAAGGCCGAGCACGTCATGAGCCTGATCCAGCAGATGCGCGGCGGGCGCGACAATGATCCGCAGTTCTTCGCGCGCCATCGCGGTGAGGGTCCCTACGCGCAATTGCTGGCCAAGCGCTATCAGGTCGCCTGCAAGCGTTTGGGCTTCACCTACACCCACTCGATGCGACTGCAGCTCGACACCGCGCAATTTCGCGTGCCGCTCAGGCCGCTGTTTGAGGAGGGCCCGCAGCGCGAGCTGTTCTAAGTTGGCAAGGCGCGCTCAGGGACTCGCTGCGGTGACCATGCCGGAACTCACCGCCGGCGCGCGGGCCTTCTGATACAGGGCCATGACCTTGGTCACATAGCCCTGCGTTTCCCGATACGGCGGAATGCCCTTGTACTTGTCCACCGCGCCGGGGCCGGCGTTGTACGCCGCCAGAACGCGCTTCCAGTCGCCCGGATAGCGGTCATGCATCATGCGCAGATAGCGCGTGCCTCCGGCGATGTTCTGCCCCGCGTCGAAACTATCCCTGACGCCGAGCATCGCCGCTGTATCCGGCATCAGCTGCATCAGGCCGCGTGCGCCTACCCGGGACACCGCACGCCGTTCGAAACAGGATTCCACCTGCATGACCGCACGCACCAGCGTCGGCGGCACACCCTGCGCGGCGGCATGGCGGTCGATCAGGTTCTGATAGGAATCACCGCGTGCCACGAGCGCTGCCTTGCTGAGCCGTCCGCAGGAGCTGTACGCCGTCGGGCGACCATAGGTGCCGATGTACGTGGCGCCCTCGCGGCGCATCTTCTGATCGGTGAACAGGCGCGTGCCGTTCTTGTTCTTGAACACGTGAATCTCATCCGCGGCCGTGACGCACCACGACGCCAGCAGCAGCGACAGCGCGCTCAGCAACAGGGTGGCCGGTGCGGCACGCAACATGGACTCCCTCGGCACAGCCTTGATCACGTCGCCCGAGACTCGCACCCGACCCCAGCCTTTGACAAGGCGGCGATCGACCTCAGGTATCGATGGACTGACGACCGTGCGCGTCAACAAGCGCGATGTCGCGGTAGCGACACCGGCCCTCGCCACGTTGAAACACGGTGTTGGCGATGAGCCAGACGCCGACGATGCGCTGCGGCATGGGTCCACCGATGGCCTTGCGATAATCGTCCTGCAGCACGCGCCGCTCGTTGCGCCACTGCCCGAGCTGCGCGGTGCCGCTGCGCACCACCCAGTGCGTTTCGCGGTCCTTCCACCAAGCTAGTGGGCACTGGAAAATGCTGTCCACCGGCAAGGCTGCGCTCCACATCCAGGTCAGATCCAGGCCGTTGTCGAACTCAACCGCAAGCGACAGATAGTCGTGCGTGGGCTCGATGTGCTCGGGCAATGTCGACGGTAGTTGCTCCACGCACCAGGACCAGCTCACCGCGCTGTCGGGCGTGAGGGGGCGATCCACCGGAAACTGCAGGATGCCGACATCAGCCTGCGTGTGACAGCACAGCTCATGACGGTCGCTGTCGGGCGTGAAGATTTCGCCCTGCCCGAGCCGCCACAGGTAATGCCATCCGGCAGGGACCCGGGTCGGGCTTTGCAGCCGCGCCAAGGCGGGCGCGAACAAGTCGGGCTCCAGCTTGGCCGCCGCCTGCAGGGCCTGCACGGCATCGCCGCGCCACTGGATCACGGCCACGTCGAAGCCACCGCTGAATTTCAGTCGCGGCACCGCTGGGTCAAACGCGCCACTGCGATCAGCGAACTCACCCGGCGGCTTGCTGGCAAAGCACAGGCGGCCGCCGGCTTGTGCATACA
>JBQTJH010000262.1:0-9082 GCA_052387335.1 Panacagrimonas sp.
CTGCCCGGAGGTCAGCTGCTCCACCACCTGCGCCGGAATGTAGCGGCGTATCAGCCCGTTGACCCGCGATAAGGCCTGATGCGTCTGTCCGAGCTGAGCCGACTGCAGCCGCCGTGCAGCCAGTACAAAGGCGCATAGCGTGAAGCAGAACAGGAAGGCCACCAAGGTCACCATCAGCATCGTCGCAAACCAGACCCCACGCATCTGCGCATCGACAGACCGGTCCACCAGCAGCGGCGCAAAAGGAATGGCCTCCCGCCACTCCAGAAAGCCCACCACGGCCAGCCAGATCATGATGTTGAAAAACCCGAACCAGGCGATGCGCACGTCAAAATACAGCGCCCACATGATGATGGTGCAAGGGTAAAACGCGATAAGCGGCGAGCTCATGGTGCCAAACAGATAGATCAAAGCGACCAGGAACGGCGACACCAGCACCGCCATGACGTAGCCGGTCCAACGCGCTTCCCTGCCGCTCAAGGCCGCCGGCAGCAGCATGATCAGCACGAACACAAGCGACCAGATGTTGACCAAGGGCTGCAGCAGTTCAACCGCGACTCGTCCCTTGACGTCGGGCACAAACTGAAACCACAGCCAGGGCGTGCCGCAGGTGACCATCGCGCACAGCGCACCGTATAAACAGGCCTTTCGACTGGTGCGCCAGCTGACGAAATCGATGAAGCGCTGGACGTGGCCGTTGGTGAGATTCACGCGGCGGTCTCACATACAACTTCGTAGATCCCCACGGGATAGTGGACGCCACGAACCTGGATAGGCTCTTTGGCAATGCAGTCGATCTGGTGGTGAATCAGCGCCCAGGTCGGGTGACTGATCAGCACCTTGCCGGGCTCACACTCGGCTTGGATGCGCGCCGCGATATTGGTCTGCACGCCGATACCGGAATAGACCTTGCGCCCTGCCGATCCGAAGTCGCCGACACTGGCATATCCGGTGTTGATCCCGATGCGAGCGCGGAGTCTCTTGTCGAGGCCCAGCGTCTGCCAACTCTGCGCCAGCTCGCTCATCCGCTGCTGCATTTGCAGTGACATGCGCACGGCGCGCAAGGCGTGATCCTGATCATCTGTGGCGACCGGGGCGCCGAAGAACATCATGATGCTGTCGCCCACCAGATGATTCACCGTGGCGCCATGGCGATCCGCGATCTCCATCATGGCGGACAGATACTGATTGAGGATGGTGGCGAGCTGATCGGCATTGAGATCTTCGGACGCGTCGGTAAAGCCCTCGACTTCTGCAAACACCAGAGTCAGCTTGCGTCGTTCCGGCCGCGAGGCTTCCACGTACGAGCCGCAGACCACGCGTTCCACCAGCTGAGTTGGCATGTAACGACGAATCAGTCGATTGCTGCGCTCGAGCTGTTGGCACGCGGCGAAAAGCCGGCCCTCTTGCATGCGTCGTGCGGACAGAATGAGCAGGCAGATGGCAAACGAGAATGCGAACAGCGAGAGGATCGCGATGAAGGTGGCGATAAACCAAGCCGGGCTTTGCCGCGCCTCGATAGACCGGTCCATCAGGATGGGTGCGTAAGGCAGAACCTGGGCCGCCTCCAGGAAAGGTACTGCGATCAGCCCGATCAGCATCACCAGGAACCCGAAGAACGCAACCTTCTCGTCGAAGTACAGCATCCACAGGATCACGATGGTCGGCATGATCGCTACGAACGGTGTGCTCATGGTGCCGTAGAGATGAATCAGGCCGACGATGAAGGGCGAATGCACGGCGGCGAACACGTACGGTGACCATCGCGCCGGTCGACCATCACGCACGACGACGTAGACCAGGGCCAGTACCACGAGCTGCGCCAACAGCCAGACCAGAAGAAAGCTGTTGAGCACGTCAAGATCGATGGCGCGGGTGTACTCCGCCCCGCTCTGAATCCAGCTGTTGACCACCGCGACCAGTAGGTTCGTTGGCGCGCCCAGGCAGCTGAGCAGCACGACCTTGCGCCCGGCCGGCCAATCCTTGAATTCGATCAAGCGTTCGGCCAGGATCATGTCAATGACTGCGGTGTCAGGTCGAACGTGCAGTGCACGATACTGTCCACAGTACCCGCCCTGTCATTCATTCGACCCGAGCCCCCATTTTGCTTATATCGCTCGAAGCGCCCTACCCCGCATCTAGCGTACACAGCCTGCCGCCCCTCGTCCGGGCGTGATTGGGCTTTTTTGAGAGCTAGCTCACATTAAGCGCTGCATAAATTCTGCACGCGACCGCTACACCCAGGCTCACGACATTTGTTGAACATCAGACAGATGAAATACGCGTCCGAAATAGCCGGACATTTCCTCCAATACTTCGTTCGCACTGAATTCTGGTGCGATGCCAGCCAGCGCCTTGGCCAGCCGCTTCTTGTATTCGAGCTGCATGGCGCGGCCGATCTCGATGCGCTGCGCCTGCGGGCTGCCGGCACCGTGCATGGACTCGGTGAGATATCCCACGGCGTTGCGGCCCAGGGTCATGTTCTCGATCAGGCGCAGCATCCGCATGCGCCCCTCGGTGCTGAAGGTGCTGCGTCCCGCGAGGTATTTCTTGAGCAGCTCGCCGATTTCCGGATGACGGAAATCCTGCTCGCTCGGCAAGGTCGCGACCAAGCCACCGGCCAGATCCTGCGCGATACGGCCAAGGTCGTAGGGCAGCTTGGTGACATGGTGCTTGCACACGTTGGCGAGCATGTCGTCGGCCAGGAACGCGCCGGACTTGGTCGCAAAGCCCTGGTAGCTCGCGGCCACGCCGGTGCCGTAGATGGTCTCGTTGAGATGGGTCATTTCGACCAGCTTGTCCTTGACGTGGCTGGCCGCGTCGGCACCGTTCATCTCGGCGATGGAGGCCGCGGCGCCGATCAGCACGTCGCCGACACCGCTCTTGCAGACGTAGGAACGGCGGTGGTACGCGGTGAATCGCTGCACGAGCATCGCGGCAAAGTCGATCTCGCCGTCCATGAAGACGTGTTCGTTGGGGATGAACACGTCGTCGAAGATCACCATCGCCTCCTGGCCACCGTACATCACGTTGCCGGGATCGATGCTGCCGCCTTCCATGGCGCGCGTATCGCAACTCTGGCGGCCGTAAATGTAGGTGATGCCCGGCGCATCGACCGGCACCGCGCCGATCACGGCCCAGTCCCGATCCTTGAGGCCGAGGCGCATCGTCGGCATGACCAGCATCCAGTGGCTGTTGATGCAGCCGGTCTGGTGGGCCTTGGCGCCGCGGATCCAGATGCCGTCGGCGCTGCGGCGCACGATGCGCACGAACAGGTCGGGATCGGTCTGCTCATGGGGGGCCTTGCCGCGGTCGCCCTTGACGTCTGTCATCGCGCCACCGACCACGAAGTTGCCACGGTGCATGTCGGTGAGGAAGGCCTTGAGGCGCGCGTGGTACGGCGTCTGGTACTGCTCGTCGATTTCGAAGCTGACCGAATACAGCGCGTTGAACGCGTCCTGCCCAACGCAGCGCTGGAAGCAGGTGCCCGTGAGCTGGCCAAGCCGGCGCTGCATCTTGTTCTGTGCCACGAGGTCCGGCGCCGACGTGCAGATGTGCAGGAAGCGGCTCACCCGCTCGCCGGTGAAGGGCGAAACCACGCTCGCGAGGTCCGGATGCTCGACGGCCAGATCGTAGGTGCGCGCAAGCGCGTTGATCGACGGTCGGATGATGGGATGGTCGACCGGCTCAATGACTTTCTCGCCGAACAGCCAGACGTTCAGCCCGCGGCCGCGCAGGCTGTCGATGTAGTCCGCGCCGCTGACGATCTTGCGCGTCAGCTTGGGGGTGGAAATATCGTTCATGGCGGCTTCCGTTGCGGTGGCGTCGACGATGATACGCGCCTCACTTTCGGCGTCCGCGCGCGCTGCGGACACCGCCGCGTGTCAGCGCGGCCGGGTCGAGCAGGCGGCGCAGCTCGGCGTCCGCGAGATCGGTTTCCTCACGCGCCACGTCAATGACCGCGCGACCCTCGCGATAGGCGCGCTTGGCAATGGCCGCGCCTTTCTCGTAGCCGAGCACCGGGTTGGCCGCGGTGATCAGCACTGGGTTGCGCGACAGGTTCTCCTCCACGTGAGTCTGGCGCACGCTGAAGCCTGCAATCGCCTTGTCCGCCAGCAGGCGCGTGGCGGTGGACATAAGTTCCAGCGATTGCAGCAGATCGTGCGCGACCAACGGCAACATCACATTGAGCTGAAAACTGCCGGACTGCGCCGCAAGGGTGATGCTGGCGTCGTTGCCGATCACCTTGGCGGCCACCATGCACACCGCCTCCGGAATCACCGGATTAACCTTGCCCGGCATGATGCTGCTGCCCGGCTGCAGCGCGGGCAGTTCAATTTCGCCCAGACCCGCCAGCGGCCCGGAATTCATCCAGCGCAGATCATTGGATATTTTCATCAGCGAACACGCGATGACCTTGAGCTGACCCGACAGCTCACAGGCCGCGTCTTGCGAAGCCAAGCTCTCGAAAGCATTTGGGCTGGTTACAAAACGCAAGCCCGTGTGACGCGACAGGCCACGGGCGAAAGCCTTGGCGAAGCGCGGATGTGCATTGATCCCGGTCCCCACCGCCGTACCGCCCTGAGCCAATCGCAAGATGCGCGGCAGGCTCGCGTCCAGTCGTTCAATGCCATTGCCAACCTGCTGGCTCCAGCCCGACAGCTCCTGATCAAAGCGCAGCGGCATCGCGTCCATCAAGTGCGTGCGCCCGGTCTTGACGATGTGACGCAGGCTTCGCGCGCGTCGGTCGATGACCGACATCAGGTGCTTCAACGCCGGGCCCAGCCGTTCATGTACCGCCAGGGCGGCCGCCAAATGAATAGCGGTGGGAATGCAGTCGTTGGACGACTGTCCGAGATTGACGTGATCGTTGGCATGCACGTCGCGGCGCAGCCGGCCTGAGGCGAGGCGGGCAATCACCTCGTTCGCATTCATGTTGCTCGAAGTGCCCGAGCCGGTCTGAAACACGTCAACCACAAACTGCGCGTCATGATCACCGCGCGCAACCTCCATCGCCGCACTGCGGATCGCCGCTGCCAGCCGGGGTTGCAGCAGGCCCAGATCCGCGTTGACGTCGGCGGCCACGGCCTTGATCAGACCCAGGGCACGAATAAATTCGCGCGGCATCCGCAGGTCGGAGACCTGGAAATTGTCCAGCGCACGCTGGGTCTGCGCGCCCCAAAGGGCATGATCAGGGACCTGCACCGGGCCAAGGCTGTCATGCAAGGTACGGAACGCCGGCTTGGGCAAGGACGCGGGGCGCTGCAGACGAGGCGGCATGGCGGACTCCGGTGCGTGGATCAAGGCCCGCAGGCGCAGGACTTCGGCTGGCATCCATTACACTTTGCGCTCAAGCGGCGTCTACCGCTGCCCTTAAATCTGCTTTTCACGGCTGCTAGATGAATCTTTCCTCCCTGTCCGCTATTTCCCCCATCGACGGCCGTTATGCCGAGAAAACCGTCGATCTGCGCCCGATCTTTAGCGAATACGGCCTCATGCGATACCGCGTGATCGCCGAGGTGCGCTGGCTGCTGAGCTTGTCCTCGCACGCGCAGATCGCCGAGGTGCCGACCCTGTCGGCGGCGGCACGCGAGCGCCTCGAACAGATTGCGAGCGCCTTCGGTATCGAGGATGCGCAGCGCATCAAAACCATCGAGGCCACCACCAATCACGACGTCAAGGCGGTGGAGTACTTCCTCAAGGAGAAAATCGGCTCACATCCGGAACTGCTCGCGGTCAAGGAGTTCATCCACTTCGCCTGTACCTCGGAGGACATGAACAATGTCAGCCACGCGCTCATGCTCAGCGAGGCGCGCAGCACGATCCTGCTGCCGCAGATTGACAAGCTGATCGGCCTGATCGCCGCCAACGCCAAGCGCTATGCCGACCAGCCGATGCTGTCGCGCACCCACGGCCAGCCGGCCTCGCCCAGCACCCTGGGCAAGGAGATGGGCGTGTTCGTGCAGCGCCTCAAGCGCGTGCGCGAACAGTTCGCGCAGGTGCAGTGCCTGGCCAAGATCAACGGCGCGGTGGGCAATTACAGCGCGCACCTGGCGGCGTATCCGGATGTGGACTGGACGCAGGTGGCGGAGAAATTCCTGTCCGATCTTCAGCTCGCACGTAGTCCGGCCACCACCCAGATCGAGCCGCACGACTGGATGGCGGAATATTTCCATGCGCTGACCCGCATCAACACCATCCTCATCGACTTCTGCCGAGATGTCTGGGGCTATATCTCGCTTGGCTACTTCCGCCAGCGCACGGTCGAAGGCGAGGTGGGTTCGTCCACCATGCCGCACAAGGTCAACCCCATCGACTTTGAAAATGGCGAGGGCAACCTCGGCATGGCCAACGCGGTGATGCAGCACCTGGCGGAAAAGCTGCCCATTTCGCGCTGGCAGCGCGATCTCACCGATTCCACGGTGTTGCGAAATCTGGGCGTGGGCGTGGCGCATCAGCTGATTGCGCTGCAGTCGATCAGCAAGGGCATCGGCAAGCTGGAAGCCGACGCCTGGCGCATGGGTCGCGACCTGGACGAAAACTGGGAAGTGCTGGGCGAGGCCATACAGACCGTCATGCGCCGCTACGGCCTGCCCGAACCCTATGAACAGCTCAAGCGCCTGACCCGAGGTCAGAAGATCGGGCGCGACGCGCTGCGCGGTTTTGTGCAGCAACTGGCCATTCCGGATGCCGACAAGCAGCGTCTGCTGGCGATGACGCCTGCCGACTATGTCGGCAACGCACCCGAGCAGGCACGCAAGAGCTGAGCAGGTCATGCGCGATACGGTTGTGCCACCACCGATGAGTTTCACCGCCGTTTCCGGCACGGAGGCCTTTGCCGAGGCCGCGCTGGAGGTGGTGGCGCAGGCGCGCTATCAGTTGGTGATGATCAGCGTGGATCTGGACCGTCGCCTGTTCGGCGGCGAGGCGTTCACCGAGCAGCTTCGCAACTTCATCCTGCAACATCGGCGCGCGCGTCTGCGCGTGCTGGTTCACGACCCGGCGGCAGCGGTGCGCAACAGTATTCGGCTGGTTGAGTTTGGCCGCCTGCTGTCCAGCCGCATCGAATTTCGGGTGGTCCCCGACGACCGCCGCCGTCTGCGCGAGGAATATCTGGTGGCCGATGAACGTGCCCTGCTCTTTCGCAGCAGCCCGGACCAGCTCGAAGCCAAGTACTACCCCGATGCCCCCATGGTGGCGCGTAGCCATCTGCGCGAGTTCGAGGCCTGGTGGCATGAGGCCACCGTGGCCCGCGAGATGTCTGCGCTGGGTCTTTAGCTGCCAGGACCGTCGCAATTTGCGGCGGCTGCGCCCGCTCTGCCCGGCTACAATCGGCGCATGACCAAAGACCAGATTCGCGAATTGATTCAGGCCGGCCTGCCTGGCGCACAGGTCACCGTAGCGGGTGACGACGGCCAGCACTTCGAAGCCGAGGTGATCTGCGCCGACTTCGCCGGCAAGCTGCCCTTGGCCCAGCACCGCATGGTCTACGCCGCGCTCGGCGACAAGATGGGCCGCGAGATCCACGCGCTGCAGCTCAAGACCCGAGCGGCCTGACCCCGCGTAAATCGGCAGCCCAGAATCCGCGGTGTGAAAGCCAGACGGGTTCTGCGTTAACGATTTTCCATTCCCGATTTCTGATTCCCGGTTTCCCATGGACAAATTCATCATCGAGGGCAACGGCCCGCTCAAGGGCGAGATCACCGCCAGCGGCGCCAAGAACGCGGCCCTGCCCATTCTCTGCGCCTCGCTGCTGTCAGACGAGCCGCTGCACGTCACCAATGTGCCCAAGCTCTGGGATATCGGCACCACCAAGAAGCTGCTGTCGCAGATGGGCGTGCAGGTGGAGCAACCTGACCCGCACGAGCTGGTGATCAACGCCAAACCCATCACCACCTGCGTGGCGCCCTACGAACTGGTGCGCACCATGCGCGCCTCGATCCTGGTGCTGGGGCCGCTGGTGGCGAAGCGCGGCGAGGCGCATGTATCGCTACCCGGCGGCTGCGCCATCGGCGCACGGCCGGTGAATCTGCATCTCATGGGCCTGGAAGCCATGGGCGCCGAGATCAAGCTGGAGGGTGGCTTCATCCACGCGCGCGCCGCCAAGCTCAAGGGTGCGCACATCGTGCTCGATACCGTCACCGTGACCGGCACCGAGAATCTGATGATGGCCGCGGTGCTGGCCGAAGGCGACACCGTGCTGGAAAACGCTGCACGCGAGCCGGAAGTGGTGGATCTGGCGCGCTGCCTGCGCGCCATGGGCGCGAAGATTGAAGGCGATGGCACCACCACCATCCGTATCCAGGGCGTCAAGAATCTGCACGCGGCCCAGCACGCCGTGCTGCCAGATCGCATCGAGACCGGCACCTATCTGGTCGGCGCCGCTGTGACGCGCGGCCGCGTGCGCGTCAATCAGACGGACCCTTCGCTGCTCGACGCGGTGCTGGTCAAGCTGCAGCAGGCGGGCGCCAAGCTGTCCACCGGCACCGACTTCATCGAAGTGGATATGCAGGGCCGTCGGCCGCTGGCGGTCAACCTGCACACCATGCCGCATCCGGGATTTCCCACGGACATGCAGGCGCAGTTCATGGCGCTGAACTGCGTGGCTGAGGGTGTCAGCACGATTCGCGAAACCATTTTCGAGAATCGCTTCATGCACGCGCAGGAGTTGCTGCGCCTGGGCGCCGATATCCGCATCGAAGGCAATATGGCCATCATCACCGGCAAGGAACGCCTCACCGCCGCGCCGATCATGGCCACCGATCTGCGCGCTTCGGCTTCGCTGGTGCTGGCCGCGCTCGCCGCCGATGGCGAGACCTTCATCGATCGCATCTATCACATGGATCGCGGCTATGAGGACATCGAGGGCAAGCTCGCCGCGCTGGGTGCGCGCATCAAGCGCGTGAACAAGCTGATGTAGCGCAGACGCGGGCCGCAGCCGCCTGCGCTCGCAGTAAAACTGGGTCGAAACGTGAGCCTGCTCACGATTCGCCATTGACCCCGAATCGGCTCGGCGTAGCCTCCCTGTGACCATTCCAGGGAGATCCGCCATGCCCCTCCTCCTGCTTCCGGACAGTCCGGT
>JBQTJH010000263.1:0-11456 GCA_052387335.1 Panacagrimonas sp.
CAAAATCGCGAGCCATGGTGTCCAGCGCCTTCTCCACGAGTTCCGGATCGAGCTTGATCTGCTTGAACTTGATGACCTCCCCAAGCAACAGGCCCAGCGCCACCTTGCGGCTCGCTCCCGCCTCGAACAGCTGCGCCGGTAGCAACTCAGCCAGCTTTTCGGGCGGCATGTTCTGCATGTTCATGCGGCCGGCGGCCTGCTGACGCATCTGCGGAATTTCTTGTTCGATCAGGCTCTTGGGCACTTCAATCGGGTTCTTTGCCGCGAGCTGTTCCATCACCTGATTTTTCTGCCGACGCTGAATCGCCTTAGTGCGCTCGGCTTCCAGCGCCTCCCGGGCCTTGGCCGTCAGAGCGTCTACGCTTTCAACGCTGTGAGCCTTGAGGAACTCCGCATCTTCCACCACAGGCAGTAGCGCTTCCTGCACTTGCTTCAGACTCACGGAAAACTGCGCGGTCTTGCCACGAAGATTTTCGGCGCGGTAGTCCTCCGGGAAGTTCACGGGCACTTCGAAGCTGTCGCCGGCGCTATGACCCACGATGCCGTTCTCCAGATCGGGCAGGAACTGACCGGCCCCGAGTTCGATCTCGACGTCCTCGCCCTTGCCGCCCTGGAAGCTTTCCCCCTCCAGCTTGCCGTCGAAGTCGAGCTTGACCACGTCACCTTTGGCTGCCGCACGTTGAACCACGTTCAGGCTACGACGGCCGCGGCGCAGGTTCTGAATCAGTCGATCCACATCTGCATCCGTAACCTCCACAACCGGCTGGTCGATCTCCAGACTGTCCAAGCCGCTCAGCTGGATCTCGGGAAACACTTCGAAGCGCGCGATGTACTCCAGCGGCTCACCCGGCGTTTCTGCGGTTACATCGATTTGCGGCTGCCCCGCGGGTCGCACACCGATTTGCACCAAGGCTTCCGGATAGCTGCGCTGTACCAGCTCCGTCACCGCATCCATGCGGGCGTTGGCGCCATATTGTTGCTGGATCACTTTGAAAGGCGCTTTGCCGGGGCGAAATCCTGGAAGCTTGGCACGCTGCGACATTTCACGCAGCCGCTGGTCAACCGCTTTAGTCACCCGCTCGGCGGGGATGCGAACGCGCATCTGGCGCTGCAGGGCACTGCCCCCCGAGACCGGGGCTTCGATATTCACTTCCATTGACTTGAGCTCGTTCCGTAATTTGTTCTGAGTCGCGTCTACCACGGCAGGCAGCCTGCAATAGCGAGCCGGTGGATCAACGATTTCAATAAGGTAGCCCGTAGTTCCGCCGGAAACCGGGCTTGGTGCGAAAGGCGAGACTCGAACTCGCACGCCTTGCGGCACGGGTACCTAAAACCCGGGCGTCTACCAATTCCGCCACTTTCGCGTCGATACAACGGGCCGCGGAGTATATCAGCAGCGACTTGGGCCTCAGCCTTCCGCCGCTCGCTATCAGCCAGCCAACGACTCGATTGCCGATGTACACACCGCCTCCGGGGCGATCAAATGCAATTGACTCTCAGTTGCGAATGATTATCATCACGTACCAACGCCACGACCTTAGAAATCAAATGCAATCCGCCACCCTCAGTCTTGCCCGCCTCAAGCCCTCTCTGAGCAGCCCTCCCCCGCGGCTGCGGAGTGAGGACCTGTTCCGCAGCTCCCATGAATTGATCATCGAGCACCAAGGTCAGGAGTATCGACTACGACTGACGCGGAACGACAAGCTGATTCTCAATAAGTAGAGAGCAGGTCCAGGGCGTCGAACAAAGCCCTCAGACCTCGCATCGCGGCACAATGAGCGATGCGCGCTGCTCCGACATTCCGCCGACATCGAACGGCGCTGATTTTTTCCATTCTCACGCTCGGCGCCTTGGGGGCATCAGCGTTCGCGCTGATCACAGGCAGCTTTGGCATTGGCACCGCCGAATTGGTGGACGCACTCTCCCGGCCCTTGAATCGATCGGGCGACCCTGCGGCCAGCGTGATCTGGGATCTGCGCATGCCTCGCGCCCTGCTGGCCTTGCTGGTGGGAGCCGCTCTGGCCTGCGCCGGCGCGGCGATGCAGGGTCTGTTCCGAAATCCGCTCGCTGATCCAGGTCTGGTCGGCGTATCGAGCGGCGCGGCACTTGCGGCGGTGGCAGCCATCGTCTGCGCGCATCGTCTGAATCTCCCAGTCACTCTGCTACCACTGGCAACGCCCATCGCGGCGTTTTGCGGCGGGCTTCTGGCAGCGGCGCTGGCGACGCAGCTGGCGCAGATCCAAGGGCTGACCCGAACCACTACGCTGCTGCTGGCGGGCCTGGCAATCAACGCGATCGCAGGCGCAGGCATCGGCTTGCTGACCCAACTGGCTGATGACGCCGCCTTGCGCGAAGCCACGTTCTGGCTGTTCGGCTCCCTCGCCAAGTCGGGCTGGACCGAACTGAGCATAGGCGCGCCGATCCTCGTGATGGTGCTGGTGCTCTTGCCAAGGGAGGCGCGGGCACTCAACGCGCTACTACTTGGTGAGTCCGAAGCGCAGCACCTCGGCGTCAACGTTGAAGCGTTGAAGCGAAGAGTCATGGGTTTGATCATTCTGGCAGTGGCTATCTGCGTTGCTCTTGCGGGCATCATCGGATTCGTCGGCCTGATCGTTCCGCATCTCTTGCGTAGTCTGCTCGGCCCCGATCACCGTCGACTGCTGCCCGCGACGGTGCTCGGCGGAGCAGCCCTGCTAGGGTTCGCGGACATCGCCGCACGCAGTGTGTTGGCACCGGGCGAATTACCAGTGGGCATTCTGACGGCGCTGATCGGCGGGCCGTTCTTCCTAGCCTTGCTAATACGGCTACGTGGCCGTGTCGAGTCCTGGTGATGCTGCGCGCCAAGGGCCTGGGCTGCGTGCTCGGCGGAAGATCGCGGCTCTCGGGCGTCGATCTCGACATCCACCCTGGCGAAGTATTGGCAGTCCTTGGACCCAACGGTGCCGGAAAGAGCAGCCTGCTGCGTTGTCTTTCGGCGGACCTTGTGACGGTCGAAGGCAGCGTCGAACTCAACGGGAGGCCCTTGAGTCAGTGGTCGGCTCTACAGCTGGCGCAACAAAGAGCGGTGCTGCCACAAGCGGGTTTATTGCAGTTTCCATTTGTTGTTCGCGACGTTGTTGGGCTTGGTCGCTACCCGTGGCAACCTGAGTCAGCCGCGCGAAGCGGCGTGATCGTCGAAGCAGCGATGCAAAGGACCGGAATCGCAATGCTGGCAGATCGAATCTATACCCACCTTTCGACCGGCGAACGCGCACGAGTCCAATTTGCCAGGGTTCTCACACAGATTTGGGAAGCCACATCCGCGACCCCGCGATATCTACTACTGGACGAACCAACTGCAAGCCTCGATCTCGCCCACCAGCACGAACTACTGGCAATGACCCGCTGCTTTGCTGCAAGCGGCGTTGGCGTGGTCATGGTGGTGCACGATCTAAACCTCGCGCTGCTGTATGCCGACCGCTGCCTGCTGCTTCGAAACGGCCGCGCCCTCGCTATCGGAACCAGCGCTGCGGTTCTGGATGAGGCCAATATCCGCGAGGCCTTCGACATCGACGTGCAGCTGCTGCGGAGCCCGGGCCGCGACCTGCCCTGGATCATGCCTATTCCCCATACGATGAGGCCGGACGCAGCAGTCGCCAGTTGCGCGAGATGAAATTGATCAAGGCATCGAAATTTTCTCCCGGGCGGGATTGAGCCGCCGGTTTGCGTTGGCTATACTGCGCGACCTTTCGAGGGGCTATAGCTCAGCTGGGAGAGCGCTTGCATGGCATGCAAGAGGTCGTCGGTTCGATCCCGACTAGCTCCACCAAACCTTGAGCGGGTCGCTACACTTCACGCTCAAAAGCCGGGGGTTAAATTCCGGCAGCTGGTTCGCCTCGTTCCCATCGTCTAGAGGCCTAGGACACGTCCCTTTCACGGATGTAACAGGGGTTCGAATCCCCTTGGGAACGCCACAGATCCCCTACTCTCAGGGGGGCTTTTGGCCTTGCGGGTTTGTCTTCGCGGAGGCAATCCGTGACTTGCGGGCACGATCTCGGATTCGAGTCGCGAGGTCTGGGAATCGCCAGTTCAAGAACGACATTTTACAGGCCAGTGCAGCGCTTCACGACGGACAAGATGGCGAACACGCTCATCGAAAGCTTCGTGTCGCAGTATTTCTGCGTGCCATCCAGCGTGGCCAGCGCTACCGAATTCATCCGCGCTTTCCGCGACGTGATGGCCAACCGTGCGACCTCCTATCCTTCGGGCGGCAATTACTCTGTGCCTGTGGCCTACATCTGTGCCTGTGGCCTACATCGAGGCAATCAAGAACTTCGGCGGCATGATCAAGACCGATACGCCGGTCGAAAAGACCATTGTGGAGAACGGCGCGGCCGTGGGTGTACCAGTACGGCCATTCCGGTGCCGCACGCGGCGGCATGTGGACACTGAGCCAGACTGCCGCATCGGAATGGGCACACTCTGGTGTGCGGGTGAACTGCATGGCACCGGGCGGCATCGCCAGCAGCGGATTTGATACCTACGATCCGCACGTGCAGGCCGACATCCTCAAGTACCCGCCGTCGGTACCTGCGCAGCGCTACGGCAACGTGGCCGAAGTCTCCGCCGCCACCGTCTACCTGCTGTCCCCTGCGGCGTACATCACCGGATCCTGCATCCGTATCGACGGCGGCGCCCCCAATGCTCGCTGCTGGAATCCGCCGGCGCCGATGTCGGCGAACCTGTCCAACGACGCCTTGAAGGAATTCACCGCCTTCGATCTGGATCAGCCGCCGAAGCTGCTCACGGAAGGCGTGAAGTCCAAGGCCTAGCCCTGCTGCATGCCCTTGGAGTCACGACGCCGTAGCACCCGAAAAAGTCATCGGTCTGCGCCCTGAGGCCGGCGCCGTGCGCAGTTCGACACTCACCCCATGGTGACCTCGGCACGTGGGCGCGCCAGTGCCTGCGCAATCTGAAACACCAGCCTGCCGCCTATCCAGGTGTGACTCACCTCGGCATAACCGGAGTGCGGGGAGAACAGGATCAGGTCCGCCAGTTTGCCGACCTCGATGCTGCCGAGTTCCTTGTCGCGATTGAGCGCGCGCGCAGCATTGCGCGTGAACAGGTTCACGACATCGTTGGGCTTGTGTCCCTGTTCGAACATCTTGACCGCGCTACCGAGCAAGGACGGGAAGTGATAGTCGCTGCACAACACGTCCACCAGGCCGCGTTCCAGCGCTTCGGGGCAGGACAGGTTTCCGCAGTGTGAGCCGCCGCGGTAGTAGTTGGGCGCGCCCATGACGATGTGCATGCCCAGCTCACGGGCCTGCAGCGCGGCGTCCATGGTGGTGGGCATTTCACAGATCGTACAGCCCATGTCGCGCGCCTCGATCACATGCTCCACCGTGGTGTCGTCGTGACTGCCCAGAGGAATGCGCCCGGCAAACGCATCGCGCACCAGGGCACGGTTGTTGATGGCCTGATTGGCGCGAATCTTTTCCTCCAGCATCGCGCGTCCTTCCGCCACGGACACACCACGACGCTCGGCCATCTTGCGCGCCAGCTCGTCCAGATCGCGGAACTGACGCTGGCCGGGAATGTTTTCGTTGAACACGATATTGCCGATGTGTTCGTAGGCCTTGAGCGCCTCGATCTTGTCCTGCGCCGGCTCGAAGTTGGTGTCCCAGCGGATGTGCATCAGGTGGCGCGCACGCGCCTGGCTGGCCAGCGTTTCATAGCGCCTGGCCAGCTCCAACCCGTTGCGCCGCCACATCGATCCATCCTTCTCGCTGTCCGATGAGATACGCACCGCGCCCAGCACGGTGGTCAAGCCACAGGCCAGCGCACGCTGGTCCATGAAGTGAAACGCCAGCTCCAGCGGAAACTCCGCACTGGGACGCGGTGCAACTTCTTTCTCGAAATAATCGGTGTGCAGGTCGATCACGCCTGGTGTCAGCCAGCGGCCCTGCGCGTCCAGACCTTCGGGGAAGTGACGGCCAGGAACAATGTCGGCAATTCGCTGACCTTCGATCACCACGCTGCCGTCGAAGTCTGCGTCGGGGGTCACCACCCGGGCGTTGCTGATGATGTGTCGCGTGTTCATGGACTCTGCACTCACTCGATGGAAGAAAGATTCGCCGACCGCCTACTTCAGGGTTCCGCCGCTGACGAAGATGCTCTTGCGCCAGCGATCTGATCCACGCTCGATCAGCATCATCAGCAGCACGATGAAGATCACGTACGCAAACATGTCGCGGTAGTTGAGGGTGTCGTAGGCGATATTGAGATGAAATCCGAGCCCACCACCGCCAAAGGCGCCAAGCGCGATGGCGCCGGCCATATTCATTTCCAGCAGGAAGAATCCGTTGGCCACGAAGCTGGGCATGACGCGCGGCACGATGCCGTAGCGAAAGACCTGAGTACGGGAACCGCCGAGCACGCGCACGCCGTCGGTCGGTTCGGGTTCAAGATTTTCAATGGCGTCGGCGAAGAACTTGCCGAACATTCCGGTAGAGCCGATCACCAGGGCCAGGGTGCCGGCAAAAGGCCCAAAGCCGACCACAATCAGAATCACCATCATGATTGCGTAGTCCGGCGCCACACGTTGCAAGGCCAGAAAGACCCGGAACACCGCGCGCCAGATCAGATTGGGTGCAGTGTTGCGCGCCGCCAGAAATGACAGGCCGAAGGCCAGCAGACCGCCAAAGAAGGTACCGAGAAAGGCCATGGCCACGGTCTCACCGATCGACCGCCACAGCTCTGCGTTCTTCCACAACAGTTCCAGATTCGGCGGGTACATCTCACCCATCAGATTCCACACGTAATGGAACTCGGTGATCAGCAGCAGCGGATTGATCTTGAGATAGGCGAAGGCGCCGATCAGAAATCCGATGATCAGCAGCGCGATGCCGACATGCCGACGGAAGCGTCGCGAGGGGCGCAGCGCGGGCGGCAGCGCGGTCATGCCGAACTGGCTCCGTCCAGCACGCGGCGACGCAACTGATCCGATAATTTTTCCGCCACAAACACCAGCAGCAGGCTCATCAGGATCACGCTCATGGCGCGCTCGTACTCGGTGGCGAGCATGGCCGCGCTCAACTCGTACCCCAGCCCGCCGGCGCCCACCGCGCCGAGCAGGCCGGCCTGCCGCATGTTGATCTCGAAGCGGAAGATGCTGTTGGCAATGATCACCGGCATGATCGCCGGCAGGATGCCGTAGCGCACGATCTGCCATTTGTGCGCGCCGGTGCAGGCCAGCGACTCCAACGGCTTTTCATCCACCTCCTCAATGGCGTCGGCGATCAGCTTGGCGAGCATGCCGACCGAGCCGAGCACGATGGCGACGATGGCCGGATACGGCCCCAGTCCGAAGGCCGCCGCCAGCAGCACCATGATCACGATTTCCGGAATACCGCGCTGCAGGGTGATGAACGCGCGCACCGCCATGCGCACCGGAATCGGCACGATGTTCTTGGCTGCCAGAAACGCCAGCGGAATGGCCAGCGCGATGCCGATGGGCGTGGGAATGGCCGCGAGCAACACGGTCACCAGCGCCGGTCTCAGCAGTTCCGGCATGGCCGACCAGTCGGGCTTGAAGAAGCCCTGTCCGCGTTGCAGACCTTCAGGCAGGTTGAGCACCAGCGAGACCAGATCCACCTCGGCCTGCCAGGCCGCGAGCAGCACGATCAGGGCGACGAATCCGGTCCAGCGCAGCAAGCGCCACTTCTTGGAAGGACCGTACCGCAGCAGCAGGTCTGGCGGCAGCCGCGGCACCACGATGCTGGACATGATCAGGCTGCGGCGCTCAGCACATGCGTGGAGACAGGTTTGATCGCTTCGCCCGACTCGTCGGTGGTGCTCAGCTCTTCGAGTTCCTCGCCGTAGATTTCGCGCAGCAGGCCCTTGTCCAGGCTGGGGGGACCGTCGTAGACCACACGACCATCGCGCAGACCGATCATGCGCGTACAGAAACTGGCCACCAGATCCGGCTGATGAAACACGCCCAGCACCGGCTTGTCGCGGGACAGTGGCGCGAGCAGATTCATGATGGCGCGAGCATTCTTGGGATCCAGGCTGCTGACCGGTTCGTCGGCGATATACAGCGCCGGCAACTGGTTGATGGCGCGGGCAATGGCAATGCGCTGCATTTCGCCGCCGCTCAGCGACCCTGTCATGCGCGCCGCGAACTCGCCCATGCGCACGCGATCCAGCGCGGCCATCGCCTTCTCGGCCTCGGCATCGGTGAAGCCATAGAGCCAGCTACGCCAGGGCGAGATGCGCGCCAGGCGCCCGAGCATCACGTTCTCGATTACGGAAAGGCGGCGCACCAGATTGGCGCCTTGAAAGATCACGCCCATCTTCATTCGCGCGTAGCGCAGCTGCTTGCCGGTTACGGTGGTCATGTCATGGACCACACCGTTGTTGTCCCTGAAACGAATATGTCCGGCGTCGGCCTGGGTCAGTCCGAGCACGCAGCGCAAGGTCAGGGATTTTCCCGCTCCGCTAGGGCCGAGAACGCCGACGAACTCGCCGGCCTCGACGCGGAAGGAAATATTGTCCAGCAAGGTCTTGCCGCAGGGCAGACGCTTGCCCAGGCCTTGGATCTCCAACACGGTCAGAAACTCGCGTCAGAGAGCAGATTCATTGACTCCAGACCACGCGCAATTTCGCGCAGGCCGTCAAACAACTGATCGGAACTGGCGAGGTAGACCATGTTCGGATCCCGTGCCTGGGTGCGAAACATCTCCAGCAAGGCCGGATCGCGCTCGCCCATGTTGACGAACGCATCCCGCAGTCTGAGCTTGAGACTGGTGGGCAGATCGGAGCGTGCATACCAGGGAGAATTGGGAATCGGAGCTGACTCCCACAGCACCACCAACTCTTCGCGCCGGATCCGTTTGCGCTCGACATAACGGTCAAGGGTAGATCGCGACATCGCCGCGGCGTCCACCTTGGCAGCGACCGCGGTCATCATCACGTTCAGATGATTCTGTGCAAACACCACGCGACGAAAACTCTTGTCCGGACTCAGGCCGATGGAATCCAGATAGCCGCGCGGAACCAGATGACCGGACGTAGACGCCGGATCAACAAAGGCGAAGGTGCTCTGCGCCGCACGCTGGCGCAGGTCGTCCATGGTCTTGATGCCCGTCTTGGGGCTGGTGACGATGACGGTGGAATACGCGCCGTAGCTGCCGTCCGCCTTGCCGCGCGAAACGATCACCTCGGCGCCGGCTTTCTGCGAGGCAATGAGGTAGGAGAAGGGCCCGCCGGTGGCCAGATCGATCTTGGCCGCACGCATCGCTTCAATGGTGGGGCCATAGGAACTGGAACGAACCAGGTCCACTTCCATGCCCAATTCCTGTGCCAGGTACTGCTCCAGTTCGTGATACCGGGTCAGTCGGCTTTCCGGGTCCTCGCTGGACGGCGAGTAGGCCACGCGCAAGACGTCGGGCCACACTTCACCATCGACGCTGACCGGTTGGCTCTTGGCTTGGCCGTCATTGCAGGCGCTGAGCAGGAACGCAGCACATAGGGGAACTGCCAGCAGCAGGCCTTGCCAGATGCCGCGATGCCAAGGATGTTGCGGCGTCGTAACGCCGGGCTGCTGGCGGGTCCGGTTCATGATGGCTGCTCCTGCGTTTCTGCATGTTCAGACGGGCGCGCGTCGTCGACGCGCATCCAGAACACTGGATAAAAATAAAAAACATCGGCCTCGTTCATGCCCGGTATCCACACCCGTGCAGGCAGGGCCGCTCGTATGCAAACCAGTCTCGACAGGGGGCGTGACGCTTTCGTGAAGTGACGCTCATTGGTTCAGTGCCGAAAGCCACCGCGGCACCACACGGCTTTCCGCCCCGCGAGGGGCTGTTGCACGCGTCGCTGCAGTCACGTGAGGGGGCAAGCGTCAGCGGCGATCTGGACAAGTTGCCGATTGGCGCGCTGCCAACCCGCGCGCGGCGATCAAAGTGCGGATTTGTCTGCGCCTGACACAGCCCGCATGTAACGAAGACTTCGCCTCATCGTCATAACCTGACTGGATGAACGATCAACCCGCGTTGCCGCCTTGGCCGGGCGCCGCATTCACCAGGGCTGAGTCCCGATGAGCCGCATTCCTCCACAAACGCTGGGCACCGCCTCCCAGGCTGCGCGTACCCAGGCCGACCTGGCCGGACAGCTGTTTCGGCTATGCCGACCCGAGCTGCCGCGGATCCTGGGCGTGTTCATCCTGCAGACCACGCAGCTGATCGCCTCGGTGATTGCGCTGCGCTACCTGGGCGCGGGCATCGATCATCTGCGTGCATGGATGACCCAGGCGCCGACACCCGACACCTGGCCTTTGGGATTGGGGCCGGATCACAGCTGGCCGGTATGGGCGGTGCCGCTGTTCGCTGCGGGCATGATGGCGATCATCGCCAGCCTGCGCGCCCTGCTCAGTGCCCAGGCCACCATCAGCCTGGGCATCCTGCTGCACGACCGCATCATTCCGCGGCTGCAACGCCGCGTGTTTCGCAAGCTACAGCAGCTTTCGTTTCGCTTCTTTGATCGTCAGCACAGCGGCGCCATCATCAATCGCGTCACTGGCGACGTGCAGGCGGTACGCCTGTTCGTGGAAAACGGCGTGCTGGAAACCATGACCCTGGGTCTGACCAGCCTGATCTTTGCGGTGTACATGCTCACGGTGTCGCCGGCGCTGGCCATCGCCTGCATGGCGCCGCTGCCCTTGATGATGTGGGCCTCGGTCCGCTTCTCTCGCTCGGTGCGGCCGCGCTATCTGGAGAGTCGCGAACGCTTCGACCGCATGATCCTGAACCTGTCGGAGAACACCCAGGGCGCGTATCTGGTGAAGAGCTTTGCGCTGGAGGACGACAGCAAGCGCCGCTTCGGCGGTCTCAATGCAGAAGTGCAGGACACGCAGCGTCGCATCTTTCGCCGCGTCAGCTTCTTCTCTGCCCTGCTCAATCTGCTCAACCACGCCTCGCTGGCAATCCTGCTGGTGTTCGGCGGCTGGATGGTGATCAACGGCCAGCTGGCGCTGGGTACCGGCTTCGTGGTGTTCGCCAGCCTTCTGCAGCAGTTGTCGAACCAGATCGGCACCTTGTCTCAGGTGGTGACCAGCGTGCAGGAAAGTCTGAGCGGCGCCGAGCGCGTGTTCGAAATTCTCGACGCAGACTCGGACGTGACCAGCCCGCAGACGCCGCTGAAGTCGGAACGGCTGGTCGGCAGTCTGAGCTTTGAACAAGTGTCCTTCGGCTACGACGCGCGGCGGCCGGCGCTGGCCGACCTGAACTTTCGCGTGGACAGCGGCCAGCTGATTGCGGTGGTGGGCGAAACCGGCGCGGGGAAATCCGCCTTGCTCGGCCTGATTCCGCGTCACTACGATCCGGACGTCGGCACGGTCAGGATCGACGGCGTTGATCTGCGCCACTGGGATCTGGCCGCGCTGCGTCGGCAGGTCGGCATGGTGTTCCAGGAGC
>JBQTJH010000264.1:0-7951 GCA_052387335.1 Panacagrimonas sp.
GCCTGTTTTGCCCCATCGCTGCGTCCATCGTCGCTCAATTACATCAAGTACAAATCACGCCTCCATACATGCGCTGGGGCAAAACAGACTCGGCCGCAGCGACCAAATGATGGTTAACAGGCCCTAGGGTTTTACAGGCGCCGACGGCGATGTGCGAACGCCGGGAGCGGCGGACAAAAAACGCCGCGCATTATGCCCTTCGTGGGTGCGCAACGCGGTCGTTCAAGTCGCGTCGGGGAAATCGATCCGGAAAAGGCTATTGCGCGGCCTTGATGTACTGCGCCGGATTGACCACGTAGCCGTTGAGCAAAACTTCAAAATGCACATGCGGACCGGTGGAGCGACCACTGCTACCGACCGTTGCAATCTTCTGGCCCTTGTCCACCTTCTGCCCCGGCTTGACCATCAGCCGCTGATTGTGGCCGTAGCGCGTGACATAGCCATTGCCGTGGTTGATCTCCACCAGATTGCCGTAGCCGTCACGCGGGGCGGCTTCAGTGACGATGCCGGCGGCCACCGCCAGCACGGCAGAGCCGGGCTGGGCAGCAAAGTCGATGCCGGAGTGCAGCACGCGGCGACCGTTAAAGGGATCGGCGCGGTAGCCATACGTGGACGACACATAGCCGAGGGCCACCGGCCAACCGGAGGGCTTCAGCTCGCGCTGAAGGCGCCCGGCCATGAGGATGTCCTCGAGCACGCGCATCTGGCGCTCGCGCTCCACCAGCTTCTTTTCGAACGCCTCCAGCGAACGCAGCACGGGGTCGCCGTCCAGAGGCTCAGGCGTTGCAAGCTCCGGACCGCCCATGGCCGGCGACTCGCTGAAATTGAACTCCGCGGGGTCTAGCCCGGCCACTTCGGTCATGCGACTGCCGGCGGCGTCCAGACGCAGGACATGGGCCTGCAGCTGGGCGACTCGCTGCGACAGCGCTCGCGTATTGCTTTCAGCCTCGGTCTTTGCGAGCGCCAGTTCTTCGCGCTGCTCGGCCACCTGGCGGGTCCACATTTCGGCCAGGCCGTCCGGCGCGGCCAGGGATGGATTGGGCCGCAAACCCCATCCGGCGGCACCGGCGCCTACCACAAGAGCAATGATGAGCAGCGCCGCTGGGGCCCAGACGAGGGCATTGCGCAGGTTGAGGGTGAAACTCCGAGTACGGCTACGGTCCCGGCTGACGATAATGATATCCATCGGAAATAAAACGCTCCGGGCTACATTTAAATGAACGCGGACCCCGCGCTGCTTCACCGCCGACTGCTCCAACAGCCGGGCGACTTTGAACCTCTACTCCAGCGCGTCCGCCGGCTGCAGGCCCTGAATGGGCTGCTGCAGAGCTGGACGTCCGAACCCTGGGTGGGCGCCATCCGGGTAGCCAACCTGCGCGGCGACACGCTGGTGATCTACGCCGACAACGCCGCAGCCATGACCGCTCTGCGCTACCGCCGCGAGTCTCTGCTCGACTGGCTGAAACAGCAGGGTGTACCGGTCATCAAGCTCGACCTGCGGGTCAGACCGCCCCCGTCAGCCGCCGGAGTCTAAGCGTCGGCCTTAAACCGGTGCAAGCAAAAAGCTGGCCGGGGCGACACGGTATCCGGGCCGTCGGGCAAGTCCGACCGCGGAAGATCAGGCGCCAGCCAGCGCGCCGCGAACATAGGCGATCGGGGCTGGGCGCTGGGCATCCTCGAAGGTCACCTTTTCCCAAGCCGCCGGATCCGCCAGCAGGGCGCGCAACAATTTGTTGTTGAGCGCATGACCGGATTTGTGCGCGGTATACGCGCCGATGATGCTGTGACCGATCAGGTACAGATCGCCGATGGCGTCCAGAATCTTGTGCCGCACGAGTTCGTCCTCGTAGCGCAGCCCGTCCTGGTTGACGATGCGAAATTCATCCAGGGCCACCACGTTGTCCAGACTGGCGCCGAGGCCGAGGTTGTTGGCGCGCAGCTGATCGAGCTCGCGCATGAACCCAAAGGTGCGGGCACGCGCCACTTCCTGCACGTACGAGGTGGAAGAGAAATCCACCACCGCCGACTGCACACCGGACTTGAAGACCGGATGCTTGAACTCGACGCTGAAGCTGAGGCGGTAACCGTCGTAAGGCTCAAAGCGCGCGAACTTGTCGCCGTCCTGCACCTGCACGGGTTGCTTGATGCGGACGAAACGCTTGGGCGCGTCCTGCTCGTGAATGCCGGCGGACTGGATCAGGAATACGAAGGGGCTGGAGCTGCCGTCCATGATCGGCGTCTCCGCTGCGGACAGCTCGACGATGCAGTTGTCGATGCCCAGCCCTGCCAACGCCGACATCAGATGCTCGACCGTACCGACCTTGGCGCCGTCCTTGACCAAGTTGCTGGACAGCATGGTCTCGCGCACCAGTTCTGCATCAGCGGGGATTTCCACCGGTGGCGACAGGTCTACGCGGCGAAACAGGATGCCGGTGTCGGGCCCGGCCGGCAGCAAGGACATGAAGACGCGACTGCCGGAATGCAGGCCGATACCTGCCGCGCGGACCGCCTGCTTGAGAGTGCGCTGTCTGACCATTTTCTGGAGCGATAACCCAATGAACAACGGGAGCCATCAGGCTCCCGTCCGACACTGGATCTTAGCAGGGGTTCCGGCCTTTCCCGAGGCTGGAACCCCCGTCGACCGAACTCAGTCGGCCTGCTGACGCAGGAAGGTCGGGATGTTCAACACGCTTTCATCCAGCGAGTTGAGCCACGCCGGGGCACCGCCGCTGGCCACCTTTTTTTGCCGCTCGTAGGCCGGGGTTTCGTAGTTGACCTGCTTGGTCGGCTGCAGCAACGGCGGGATGCTGGGCTCCAGGCGCGGCGCACTGATCGACACCACCTTCTGCGGCTGCGCCGCCGCAGCGACATGCTTGGACCCCAGACCGGTCGCCACCACCGTCACGCGCAGGTCTTCACCCAGCGACTCATCGATGGTGATGCCGAACTTCATGTCGACTTCGGCGTTGCCGATTTCGCCCACACGCTCCATCACCAGGGTCAGCTCCTTCTTCTTGAGCGAACCGCTGTGCGCGAGCGTCACCAGGATGCCCTTGGCGTCGTGCAACTCGATGTCGTCGATCAGCGGACAGGCCAGGGCTGATTCCACCGCCTCGATGGCGCGGTTCTCACCCTTGCCAACGCCGATGCCCATCATCGCCATGCCGCGATTCGACATCACCGTGCGCACGTCGGCGAAGTCCACGCTGATCTCGCCCGGGCTGGTGATGATGCCGCTGATGCCCTGCACCGCGTTCTTCAGGACTTCGTCGGCTTTCTTGTGGCACTCGACCACGGTCATGTCTTCCGGCAGCACCAGCTGCAGTTTTTCGTTCGGAATCACGATCAGCGAATCCACCAGATTGCGCAGCTCTTGCAGACCGCGCTCGGCGACCGCGCGACGCTTGGGCGGTTCGAAGGCGTAGGGCTTGGTCACGACCGCGACGGTCAGCACGCCCAGCTCCTTGGCAATCTCCGCGATCACCGGCGCGGCACCCGTACCGGTGCCGCCGCCCATGCCGGCGCAGATGAACAGCAGGTCGGTGCCCTCGATCATTTCGCGGATCAGGTCCTTGGACTCCGCAGCCGCTTCACGGCCACGGGCCGGATCGCTGCCTGCGCCCAGGCCACGCGAGGAACGCGGACCCAGCTGCAGGATATTGGTGGTCTTGCAGCGTTCGAGGTGCTTGCGATCAGTATTGGCGGCAATCAACTCCACCCCCTCGATCTGCGCGGCCACCATTTCGTTGACGGAATTGCAGCCGCCGCCGCCGACACCGATCACGCGAATCACCGCATCCATCGGCTGTCCGTCCACAATCTCGTACAGTTCGTTTGTCCGCACGTTCATAATCACCTCCGCCCACTGAAATCGTTGAATTCGCGTAACCAGTTTGTGACAACAGATGGTATTTGGCGACTTAGTGCAACTGTTTGGAAGTGTACTACTTGACAATTTAATTGCAACACTTCTCACACCAAGTTTTCCGCTTTTTTTCCACCTCTTGCCAGCAAACCTCCTGGGACCAATCTGCTTCGCCTTCAACGCGACATTTTCTTGAGAAAACTCGCGCCCTTCGTACTAAAAATTTCCCTTGAACCAGCTGCCCACTCGTTCGGCCCAGAACGACATGCTGCGTGACTCGCCGATGGGCTGACGCACGTGGTGCTGCGAACGGGCGTAGATCAACAGGCCCACCGCAGTTGCAAACGCCGGGCTGCGCGCCACGTCACGCACGCCGGTGACTTCATGCGGCGCGCCCATGCGCGTCGGTAGTTCAAACACTTCTTCTGCCAGCTCCGGCACGCCCGGCATCATCGATGCGGCGCCGGTCAGCACCACGCCGCCGGCGATGGCGTCGTACCAGTCAGCACGATGCAGTTCCTTGCGCACGAAGCGAAACAGTTCTTCGTAACGTGGCCGGATCACCTCGGCCAGGGTCGAACGGGACAGTCTTCGCGGCGGCCCTTCGCCAACGCTCGGCACTTCGATCTCGTCGTCCTGCTGCACCATCTGCGGCAGCGCGCAGCCGTATTTCACCTTGATCTCTTCTGCCGCCTGCGTCGGCGTGCGGAACGCCACGCTGATGTCATTGGTGACCTGCTCACCGGCGATCGGCAGCACCGCGGTATGCCGCACCGACCCGCCCTTGAACACCGCGATGTCGGAAGTGCCACCACCGATATCGACCATGCAGATACCCAGGTCCTTCTCATCCGGCAGCAGCACCGCGCTGCTCGATGCGATGTGCTGCAGGCATAGCTTGTCGACGTGGAGGCCGCAGGACTCCACACACTTCTGCAGGTTCTGCGCCGCCGACATCGAGCCGGTGACGATGTGTACCTTGGCTTCCAGACGCACGCCGAACATGCCCTCGGGCTTGAGGATGCCCTCTTGGTTGTCGACCACAAATTCCTGCGGCAGCACGTGAATGACTTTCTGGTCCGCCGGAATCGCAATCGCACGCCCGGCTTCGATCACCTTCTCGACGTCGCGACTGGAAACCTCGCGCGAACTCACTGGTACTACACCCACCGAGTTGTGACTCTTGATGTGCGCCCCAGAAAGACCGACGAACACGCTCTGCACGCGGGCGTTGGCCATCATCTCGGCCTCCTCCACCGCACGACGGATCGACTGCACGGTGGCGTCGATGTTGATCACGACACCGCGCTTCAATCCGCGCGAGGGTTGCTGGCCCAGACCGATCACCTCGATCTGGCCGCCAGGCATCACCTCGCCAATTACGCACACGACCTTGGATGTGCCGACGTCCAATCCCATCAACAGATTGCGCGGCTCTCGTTTATTCATCACTTCTGACCTCCGGTTGACTCGGCCTCGCGCCAACCGACAGCGAACCCGTTGGTGTAACGCAAATCGATGTACTGCACCTGCTCCCAGCGTCCCTCCAGACTGCGCTGCGCCACCTGCGTGAGCATGGGTAAGCGCTCATCCGGCGGGTCCTGACCAAAACGCAGCTCGATGCCCGTGACCGTGCGCGCGGTCCACTCGCCGCGCACATCACGCGACAAACCGATGAGCTGCAGACCGCCTTCACTCAGAGCCGGTGACAGTCGATGCCAGGTCTGCGCCACTTCCATTTCATGTCCGGGACTGCCACCGAGCAGCGGCAGACCGGTTGGTATTTCTCCGGCGTGCGGCGTGAACGCGCGTGATTCGGTGTCGAGCACTGAATCGTCATTCCAGCGCGCATAGGGCTGGCGCTCCCACACACGCACGGAAATTGCGCCGGGCCACTGACGCTCCACGCGCACGCGCGCCACCCAGGGCAGCGCAGCCACGGCAACGCGCACCTCGTCCAGATTCACAGAGAAGAACGGCGCCGCCAGATACGGCTCTGCCGCGCCCCGTACATCCTCGGGCTGCAGGTGCTGAAATTCGCCGCGCACTTCGAGTTGCGTCAGCGGCAAGTCTTCCGGCACCAGCGCCCACAGCAGCAACACACCGAGCAGCACGGAGCCGACGATGCTCAAGCCGGACGAAAGCTTGAAACTCGGCAGGCTGGGCAGGCTCGACATGATCTGCACTCCTCTCATGCATCACCGCCGTCTGGTGTCAGCGTGGTTTCCAGGATGCGCCAGCACAGGTCCTCAAAACTCAGACCCGCTGCGCGCGCGGCCATCGGCACCAGCGAATGCGAGGTCATGCCGGGCACCAGATTGGCCTCAAGCAACCAGGGCTGCTGCTGATCGTCGAGCAGAAAATCCACCCGCCCCCAGGCGCGCGCGCCGAGCAATTCAAAGGCCTGTAGGGCGAGGGTCTGCATCCGCTGCTCCAAGTCCGCCGGCAGACCGCTCGGGCAGTGATAGTGCGTGTCGTTGGAAATGTACTTGGCGTGGTAGTCGTAAAACTCGCCATCGGGTTCGATACGGATCATCGGCAGCGCGGCGCCGTCGAGGATCGCGCAGGTGTATTCGGCGCCGCTGGCATTGGCGATATAGCGCTCCGCCATCACCACGCGCGCGCGCGCCGAAGGGTCATCGAACTCTCCGCGCGCACGCCGATAGGCCGACACCACTTGGGTCGGCGTCTTGACCTTGCTGATGCCGACGCTTGAACCCTCTTCAGAAGGTTTGATGAAAAATGGAAAGCCCAGGGTTTCTGCAGCCTTCAGCGCATCGCCCGCGTCGCGCAGCAGAGCCCAATCCGGCGTGGGTAGCCCTTCGGATTTCCAGATGCGCTTGGTGCGCAGCTTGTCCATGGCCAGGGCGCTAGCCAGCACCCCACTGCCGGTGTACGGCAGCGCGATCAGGTCCAGCACCGCCTGCACGGTGCCATCTTCGCCGCCGGTGCCGTGCATGACATTGAAGACGCGCGCATAGCCCTGTGTACGCAGGTCCATCAGGCCATCTCGCCGCGCATCGACGGCATGCGCATCAATATCGCGCGCACGCAATGCGGCGTGCACCGCCTCGCCGCTCCACAGCGACACCTGACGCTCGGCCGACCAGCCGCCCATGAGGACCGCAACCTTGCCGAAGGCTTGCGCGTCGGCGATCCGCAGCGTCGTATTCATGCGGCGTCTCCGGCGATGCGCACTTCGGTCACCAGATCGACACCGGTCTGCTCACGCACCACATGTCGCAGGTGTTCGATGAGCTGCTACACATCGCGTGCGCAGGCTCTGTCGTCCGTCACGATAAAATTTGCATGCAGTGTTGAAACCTCTGCGCCGCCGATTCGATAGCCCTTGAGACCACAGGACTCGATCAAGCGTGCGGCGTGATCGCCCGGCGGATTTCGAAATGTGCTGCCAGCAGATGGCTTGCCAACCGGCTGCGTAGCCTTGCGGCGCGCCAGCCATTCCCGTGTCGCGCGCTCGTGCTCGCCCTCAATATCGGCGCTGACGCGGAAGCGCGCGCCGAGAAATCCAAGCACCCCCGGCGGTACTTCGAGATGGCGATAGCCGTAGCGAAACTCGGCGGTGTCGAGCCAGGCCGTGCGCCCATCGCGATACATCACTTCCACGCCCACCACCTGCGGCCAGGTTTCACTACCCCAGGCGCCGGCATTCATCGCCAGCGCCCCGCCCACCGTGCCCGGGATACCGGCCATGAAACCCAGTCCGGCACGCTGGCGCTGCTGCGCAAACTTGGCCAGACGCGCGCAGTGCACACCGGCCTCGGCGTAGATCTCTGCCGGCCCGGCATCAACCAGACCGTCCAACGCACCGTGCAACGCGATCACCGTGCCGGGCCAGCCGCCGTCACGCACCAGCAGATTGCTGCCCAACCCCAGCCACAGCAGGGGTTCGGCCGGCGGCAGGCTGCGCATGAACGCAATCAGATCGTCACGATCCGCCGGCTCGAAGAAGTACCGGGCCGGTCCGCCGACTCGCCAGCTGGTGTGCTGCGACATGGGCTCTTGTTCCAACCAGCGTCCGCGTGCCGCCTGCGGCCCTCGCGTCACAGGTAGATGCGTGCGCGC
>JBQTJH010000265.1:0-2426 GCA_052387335.1 Panacagrimonas sp.
GCGCTAGAAAACAGTCGCCCGGTGCGGCGCAGCCGGGCCGGGGCTTTACCGGACCTCCGACTCCCGGCCGGGCGGCGCCGAACCCGGCTTCCGGTCGCGCACCACCTCCGTGCACGGCCGGCGTACGCCTGCGCGCCATGAACAGAATCGGTGCAAAACCCGGCACCGAAGCCCGGCACGCTGCTTGCTCTGTTCCTGATACGTGGTTAACGGCGATCACGTGAGCTGAGTTCGCGGGCAATGACGACCGCGACATTCCATTCTCACGGGAGTCGTTCGCATGTTGGGTTCAAGCAGAGTCAAGGCCACGAGCATCACGCTCAGTAGTTTTTCCACGCCGCAGATGCGCGCCTTCCACCTCACCTGGATGGCGTTCTTCGTCTGCTTCTTCGCCTGGTTTGCCTGCGCGCCGTTGATGCCGGTGATCAAGGGCGAATTCGGTCTGAGCAAGGATCAGATCGCCAACATCAATATCGCCGCGGTCGCCGTCACCATCCTGGTGCGCCTGATCATCGGCCCGCTGTGCGACCGTCTCGGGCCGCGCAAGGCCTACACCGGCCTGCTGCTGATTGGCGCCATACCGGTGTTCGGTGTGGCTGCCGCGCAGAGCTATGAGAGCTTCCTGTTTTTCCGTCTGCTGATCGGTGCCATCGGCGCCAGCTTCGTGATCACGCAGTACCACACCTCGGTGATGTTTGCGCCCAATGTCGTCGGCACCGCCAACGCCGCGGCGGCGGGCTGGGGCAACGCCGGTGGCGGCGCCACGCAGGCGATCATGCCGATGATTCTGGCCGCCGTGCTCACCTTGGGCGCGGAGAGTGCCTTCGGCTGGCGCATCGCGCTGCTGGTGCCCGGCGGGCTGATGGTGGTGATGGGTGTGCTGTACTGGAAGTTCACGCAGGACTGCCCGGCTGGCAACTACGACACCCTGCGCGCCACCGGCCTGATGCCGGACGGCGGCAAGAAGGCTGGCTGGGACATCTTCAAGAAGGCCTGCAGCAACTATCGCGTATGGATGCTGTTCATCACCTACGCCGCCTGCTTCGGTGTGGAGATCTTCATCCACAACATTGCCGCGATGTACTACGTGGATCAGTTCGATCTGTCGCTTGGCCAGGCCGGTATGGCGGTCGGTGCCTTCGGCTTGCTGGCGCTGTTTGCGCGCGCGCTGGGTGGCATGGCCTCTGATCGCATCGCCAGAACCCGCGGGCTCGATGGTCGCACCCTGCTGCTGTTCGTGCTGATCGTCGGTGAGGGCCTGGGCCTGCTGTGGTTCGCATCCATGAACAGCGTGGCCCTGGCCGTCGTCGCCATGCTCCTGTTTGGATTGTTTACCCATATGGCTTGCGGGGCGACGTACGCGCTGGTGCCCTTCATCGACCGCAACGCGCTGGGCGGTGTGGCCGGCATCATCGGTGCGGGCGGCAATGTCGGCGCGGTGGCTGCGGGCTTCCTGATGAAAGGCTCCGCTAGCACACAGGAATGCCTGCTGATCCTGGGTGTGCTGGTCACTGTCTCTGCGGTGTGCGCGCTGGCGGTGCGCTTCTCTTCTGAACACAAGACGCGCGACCAGGCGCTGTACGAGCAGGCGGTAGCGGCGCGTACCGGCTTGGCAGCTTGAATGGCCCCATAAATAAATATGAAAACGAAACTGCTGGTCATCGGTAATGGAATGGTGGGCCACAAGCTGCTGGAGCAGCTTGAGGGCCAACCCGGATTTGAGATCACGGTGCTATGCGAGGAGCCACGTCCGGCGTACGACCGCGTGCACTTGTCGGAATTCTTCAGCGGCAAGACCGCCGAGGATCTGTCGCTGGTGGCGCCGGGCTTCTTCGAGCGTGTGGGTGTGACGCTCAAGCTCAATGCGAAAGCGGTTGCCATCGACGTCGCCGCCAAAACGGTGAGCACCGCCGCCGGCGAGACGCTGAGCTACGACAAGTTGGTGCTGGCCACCGGCTCCTATCCCTTCGTGCCGCCGGTGCCGGGTCGTGATCGCGACGGCTGTCTGGTGTACCGCACCATCGAAGATCTGGAGGCGATGACCCAGTGGGGCGCCAAGTCCAGGATCGGTGTGGTCATCGGCGGTGGTCTGCTGGGTCTGGAGTGCGCCAAGGCGCTCAAGGACATGGGCCTGCAAACCCACGTGGTGGAATTTGCACCGCGTTTGATGACGGTGCAGGTCGACGACATGGGCGGCCGGCTGCTGCGGCGCAAGATCGAAGCGCTGGGTGTCACGGTGCACACGCAGAAGAACACCACCGAGATCGTGGACGGTGCCGGGCTGGGCGTGGGCGGTCGGCACAAGATGATGTTTGCCGACGGCAGCGCGCTGGAAACCGACATGATCGTGTTCTCCGCCGGTATTCGTCCGCGTGACGAACTCGCACGCAGCGCCGGCCTGAAGATGGGCGAGCGCGGCGGCATCG
>JBQTJH010000266.1:0-7136 GCA_052387335.1 Panacagrimonas sp.
TCCAGTTCCTGCTGCGCGCGCTGCATGGCCGCGCCTAGCACCGCTTCGGCCAGCCAGGTTAGATGGTCACTGACCTTGACCAGCGGCAGGCTGCCCGCGATATCGGCAGCGGCAATACGCACGGTGATTTCGTTGCGATAGCGGCGCAGCACGTCCATGCCGCTTTCCACATCCTCCACCGCCACCGCTGACAGACGCGCAGCGAGTTCGCTTTTCATCGCCTCTCGACTCGGCGGCTCATACAGGCTGCGCGGATCGAGCAGCGCGTCGAGCACGGCGGGCGAGGCCGCGATCTGCTCGGTGATCCACTGACTGGCGGCGCAGAGCTTGACCAACTGCGCCCGCACCACCGACGACTCGTCGAGCAAGGTCAGGTAGGTCGAACGCCCAACCACGGCCTGCACCACGCGCAAGACCCGTTCTGCGGTGCGATCCGGCGCCGCGCTGGCCAGGGCATCGTTGAGCACTTCGGTGAGCACGCGGCGAAGGGTCTGCGCAGCAGATTCCGACAGACCCCGTACCAGACGACCCTGAGCCAGATCGATCAGACCTTGCGACACACTGCCCTGCTCGGAATCGAAGCCGCAGCCTGCGAGCAGGGATTTTAACTGCGCATGCTCACGCTGCGGATCAAACAGGGCGCGCACTGCCACCGCCGTCGGTCGCTCCTCATCCGAGCGCTCGGGCTCGGCGAACACGCGGCGAAATTCTTCGTTGACGAAGCCTGTGACCTGATCGAACTGCGCGCGCAAAGACGCCCAGCTCTCGCATTGCAAACCGGCGCACAGCGCGCGCCTCGCGTCTTCGTCGGCCGGCAGGCGATGGGTCTGACGGTCTTCGTACATCTGGATGGCGTTTTCCAGCCGGCGCAGAAACAGATAGGCCTGATCGAGCCGCGCCACGGTATCCACCGGTAGCAAGCCGGCCTCACCGAGATAGGCCAAGGTCGGCCGCAGCGCGGGGCAGCGCAGCCGCGCATCCTGTCCGCCGCGTACCAGCTGGAAGGATTGAACGATGAATTCCAGTTCGCGTATGCCGCCAGGCCCGAGCTTGACGTCATCCACCACGCGCCGCGCCACCACGTCGTCGTGAATGCGCCGCTTGAGTTCGCGCAGGCTGCCGATGGCGTTGAAGTCGAGGTAACGGCGATAGACGAAAGGCCGCAGGCGTTGCAGCAACTCGGCGCCGCGCTCCAGGTCGCCAGCCACTGGCCGCGCCTTGATCAGCGCGTAACGCTCCCATTCGCGGCCATGGTTCTGGTAGTAGTCCTCAGCCGCGTCGAAGCTGATGGACATGGGACCAGCGGAACCAAATGGTCGCAGCATGGTGTCGACGCGAAACACGAAGCCGTGTTCGGTTGGCGTCGCCAGAATCTTGCCGACGTCCTGAGCCAGCCGCACGAAGAACTGTTCGTTCTCCACCGCCTTGTCGCCGTCGGTCATGCCGTCGGCGGAGTGCAGGAAGATCAGGTCGATGTCGGACGAAAAATTCAGCTCGCCGCCGCCGAGCTTGCCCATACCCAGCACCAGCGGCAGCGCTTCGTATCCGTGTTCATCGCGCGGCTTTCCGTGGCGCTCGCACAGCCTTTGAAAACACCAGTCGACCGCTGCGGTACAGCAGGCTTGAGCCAAGGCGCTGACTTCATCAAGGGTCTCGGCGGACTCGGCGATAGCGCTTAGAGCGCGCGCCGCGATACGCGCCATCTCCCGATTACGAAATTCGCGCAGACGCTGCATCAGCAAGGGCTCGTCTGCCAGCGACACACCGGCCAGTGCCGCGGACAAATCCTCTGTCGCTGGACGCAGACGCGGCTCCAGCAGGGCGTTTTCGGCGATCGACTCGCGCGACAGCATGGCCGTAACGAAAAGGCTCGCCGCCCTCGCGCGATCCCGTTCTTGAAGGTCAGCGCTCACTTTGTCTCCACACTCGTGTTCATGCCGCGCATTCTAGGAGCACAAAAAAACAGGGCGCCCGAAGGCGCCCTGTGGGACTTGCTCGAACCGCGCGGTGGGCGCGCGGTTGCTTGGGCAAGACGACTTAGAAGTCGCCCATGCCGCCCATTCCACCCATACCGCCCATGCCACCACCGGCCGGCATACCGCCGCCCGCAGCTTCCTTGGACGGCGAGTCCGCGATCATCGCTTCGGTGGTGAGCAGCAGGCCGGCCACGGAGGCCGAGTTCTGCAGCGCCAGACGCGTGACCTTGGTCGGGTCGATGATGCCGAACTCGATCATGTCGCCGTAGGTGCCGTTGGCGGCGTTGTAGCCGTAAGAGCCGGTGCCTTCCGCAACCTTGGCCAACACCACGCTGGGCTCGTCGCCGGAGTTCTTGACGATCTGACGCAGCGGTTCCTGGAGGGCGCGCTTGAGGATGTTGATACCGATCTGCTGATCGGCATTGGACGCCTTGAGCGACTCCAGCACCTTGGACGCACGCACCAGGGCGACGCCGCCGCCGGCAACGATGCCTTCTTCAACCGCTGCACGGGTGGCGTGCAGGGCGTCTTCGACGCGGGCCTTCTTTTCCTTCATCTCGACTTCGGTGGCAGCGCCGACCTTGATCACCGCCACGCCGCCGGCCAGCTTGGCCAGACGCTCGTGCAGCTTTTCCTTGTCGTAGTCGCTGGTGGCGGCATCGATCTGGATGCGGATCTCGCCGATGCGCGCGTCGATGGTCTTCTTGTTGCCGGCGCCGTCGACGATGGTGGTGTTCTCCTTGTCGATCTGCACCTTCTTGGCGTTGCCCAGATGCTCGGGCTCTGCCTTCTCCAGCGACAGGCCGATGTCTTCGGCAATGACGGTACCGCCGGTGAGGATGGCGATGTCCTTGAGCATTTCCTTGCGACGATCACCAAAGCCCGGCGCCTTGACGGCGGCGACCTTGAGAATGCCGCGCAGGTTGTTGACGACCAGGGTCGCGAGCGCTTCGCCTTCGACGTCTTCAGAGATGATCAGCAGCGGGCGACCCTGCTTGGCCACGCCTTCCAGCACCGGCAGCAGCTCGCGGATATTGGAGATCTTCTTCTCGGTGATCAGGATCAGCGGGTTGTCCAGCTCAACCGACTGGCTCTGCGCGTTGTTGATGAAGTACGGGCTCAGATAACCACGGTCAAACTGCATGCCCTCGACCACGTCCAGCTCGTTGTCCAGGCCCTTGCCTTCTTCAACGGTGATGACGCCTTCCTTGCCGACCTTGTCCATCGCGTCGGCAATGATCTTGCCGATCGCCTCGTCGGCGTTAGCGGACACGGTGCCGACCTGGGCCACGGCCTTGCGATCCTTGCAGGGGGTGCTGAGCTTCTTCAGCTCGGCGGCCACGGCGGCGGCGGCCTGGTCGATGCCGCGCTTGATGTCCATCGGGTCCACGCCAGCGGTCACGGCCTTGAGGCCTTCATTGACGATGGCCTGGGCCAGCACGGTGGCGGTGGTGGTGCCGTCGCCGGCGGCGTCGGAGGTCTTGGAAGCGACTTCCTTGACCAGCTGGGCGCCCATGTTCTCGAACTTGTCCTTCAGCTCGATTTCCTTGGCAACCGACACGCCGTCCTTGGTGACGGTGGGGGCGCCGAAGCTCTTGTCGAGCACGACATTACGGCCCTTGGGGCCGAGAGTGACCTTGACCGCGTTGGCCAGGATGTTGACGCCCTGCACCATGCGCGAACGCGCGTCATCACCAAACTTCACGTCTTTTGCAGCCATGTTGTGTTCCTCTTTCGAATTTGTTGTGGAAATGACGATCAGGCGATCACGGCCATGATGTCGTCTTCGCGCAGCACGACGAGGTCTTCACCATCAACCTTCACTTCGGTGCCGGAATACTTGCCGATCAGCACGGTGTCGCCGGCCTTCACGTCGAGGGCGTGGACCTTGCCGTCGTCCGAGCGCTTGCCCGGGCCAACCGACACCACGGTGGCGCGCAGTGGCTTCTCGGCCGCACTGTCGGGGATCAGGATGCCGCCAGCGGTTTTCTTCTCTTCTTCCAGACGCTTCACGATCACGCGGTCATGCAGGGGACGCAGAGCCATATCTTTACTCCTGTTATCAAACGCTTGGGGGTGATTCACAAGAAGTTGAACTAACCGGACGAGGGTCGCCGAACCATCGCGCACCCCGTTCTGTTAGCACTCTCCCATGAAGGCTGCTAATTCTTGGACGCGGATCATAGCCTTTCAAGAGGGCACGCCGGGATTTTTTTGCTCGGTGCAGAACGCCGGGTCGGCCCGCACCGCGTGGCAAGCGTTTCGTGGGGCGGCCCGTGGCCGCCGCGGTAGTGGGAGGAGGAGCGACGCCCGACGGCGGGCGCGGCCCGCGCCCTACGCCGGCTTCAGAAACTCGATGACCTGGTCGGCAAACCAGTCCGGATTCTCATGCTGCATGAAATGCCCCATGCCCTTGGCCTCGCACAGCTCGAACCCTGCGCGGAAGTGCTTCCCCTGCTGCTGGAACATCTCGGGCCCGATGCCGCCGTCCTCGCTGCCATAGATCATCTTCGTCGGCACCGTGACCGCGCCGAAGGCCACGCGCGCCAGCGAGGGGGTCACGAGCATGCGCGGGATGGCGCGGTAGTACGCCAGCGCGGCCTTGAGCCGCTGCGGGTCGGCAAAGTTGGCCTTGATCGGCGCCAGGTCAGCTTCGGTGAAGGCCCAGCCCGGCGACCAGCGTCGGATCAGCACGTCGACCATCCAGGCGAAATCATCCTTGGGCAGACGGCTCTCCGCCCAGAACGGCGCCTGAAATTTGAAGATGTAATGCGAGCGCTTGAGCTGCTCTGCGGTCGGCGACAGTAGAAAACGTCGCAGATGCGGCACGGCGCTGAGCACGATGCGCTCGAACCGGTCCGGCCGCAGGTTGGCGGCGTACTGGGTGATGGCCGAACCCCAGTCATGGCCGACCACCCGACCTTTCTCGCCACGGCCGAAGTGCTCCAGCAGGGCGATCAGATCCAGCGCCAGCGACTGCACCGAATAATCCCGGTCAGGTGCCAGGCTGGTTGGCGCATAGCCGCGCAGAAACGGCGCCACCGCATGGAAACCGGCAGCCGCGAGCCGCGGCAGCACGTCGCGAAAGCCGTAGGGCGTATCAGGAAACCCATGCAGCAGCAACACCAGCGGGCCCTCACCGGCTTCGATGTAACCGAAGTCGAGGCCGTTGGCGCGGATGGTCTTGATCGGTAGCGCGTCGGTTGCGTCGTTCATCGCGATTGGAAGCCGGTTTCCGTTTCGAGTTCCGAGGTGGTTGGCTCAGCGCTGGTCACGTCGCGCGCCGGTACGCAGGCGCAATCCGTTCAAGCGAATGAAACCCTCGGCGTCTTTTTGGTTGTACGCCCCGCGGTCGTCTTCAAACGTCGCGATATTCGCGTCGAACAGGCTGTCGTCGGATCGGCGCCCGGCGTTATACACCGCGCCCTTGTACAGCTTGAGTCGCACCTCGCCGTTCACGCGCTCCTGCGAGGCGTCGATCATGGTCTGGAGCATCTTGCGCTCCGGGCTCCACCAGTAGCCGTTGTAGATCAGGCTGGCGTAGCGCGGCATGAGTTCATCCTTCATGTGCGCGACCTCGCGGTCCAGGCACAGGGTTTCAATCGCACGATGCGCCTTGAGCAGCACCGTGCCGCCCGGCGTCTCGTAGCAGCCGCGGCTCTTCATGCCGACGTAGCGGTTCTCGACGATGTCCAGACGCCCGATGCCGTGCTTGCCGGCAATCTCGTTGAGCGTGGCCAGCATGTTGTGCGGCGAAAGCTTCTTGCCGTTGAGCGCAACCGGATCGCCCTTCACGTATTCGAGCGTGATGAATTCCGGCTCGTTCGGCGCCTCTTCCGGGTTCTTCGTCCAGCGCCAGATGTCGTCCGGCGGGCACCACCACGGATCTTCCAGGCCGCCGCCCTCGTAGGAAATGTGCAGCGAATTGGCGTCCATCGAATACGGACTGCCGCCGCCCTTCTTCTTGGCGATGGGGATGTTGTGCTGCGCGGCGTAGGCCAGCAGCTTCTCGCGCGAATTCAGATCCCACTCGCGCCAGGGCGCGATGACCTTGATCTCGGGCCACAGCGCGTAGGCGCCCAGCTCGAAGCGCACCTGGTCGTTGCCCTTGCCGGTGGCGCCGTGGCTGATGGTGTCGGCGCCGGTGATCTTCGCGATCTCGACCAGGCGCTTGGCGATCAGCGGCCGTGCAATCGACGTGCCGAGCAGGTACTCGCCTTCGTAGATCGCGTTGGCCCGGAACATCGGGAACACGAAATCGCGCGCAAACTCCTCGCGCAGGTCGTCGATGAAGATCTCTTTGACGCCGAACTGCTGCGCCTTGGGGCGCACGTGGTCCAGCTCCTCGCCCTGGCCGATGTCGGCGGTGAAGGTCACCACCTCGCACTGGTAGGTGTCCTGCAGCCACTTGAGGATGACGGAGGTATCCAGCCCGCCGGAGTAGGCGAGAACGACTTTGCGGGTCTTGCTCATGAGTCGTGAGGAGTCAGGGGTAAGGAGTGAGGCGCGAAAACAGGCGCGGATTATAGGGAGCGTTCCGCTATAGTGCCGCCCCCATGAGCGACCCCACTCCCTCCGCAGCCCCCCGAATCGGCCACCGCTTTCGCGGTTTTCTGCCCGTGGTGGTGGACGTGGAGACCGGCGGATTCAACAGCCAGACCGACGCCTTGCTGGAAATTGCCGCGGTAATTCTGGGCGTGGATGAAGCGGGCATGCTGGTGCGCAGGCAGACCGTGTTCGCGCACGTGGAGCCCTTCCCCGGCGCCAACATGGAAAAGGCCTCGATGGAGGTCAATGGCATCAAGGTGGACAACCCGCTGCGTCTGGCCAAGAAGGAACCCGACGCTCTGGGCCATATCTTCAAGCCGATCCGCCAGGCCATTTCCGAGCAAGGTTGCACGCGCGCGGTCCTGGTCGGGCACAACGCGCATTTTGATCTGGGATTTCTCAACGCGGCGGTGGCGCGCACCGGCGTCAAGCGCAACCCCTTCCACCCCTTCTCCTGTTTCGACACGGTGACGCTGGGCGGCAGCCTGCTCGGCCAAACCGTGCTGGCGCGCGCGGCGGAGGCCGCGGGCCTGGGCTACGACGCGCGCGAGGCACACTCCGCGATCTACGAACGTGCCGTGCGCAACGGCTTTCGCGAGGTGGCCGACGCGC
>JBQTJH010000267.1:0-6888 GCA_052387335.1 Panacagrimonas sp.
GGGCAAGGTGATGGAGCAGGCGGACCGCGACGCCCTGTTCGAATCCCCGGTGCACCCGTATACGCGTGCGCTACTGGCATCTATTCCCGGCGCCGATCCCAGTCGGCGCGAAGTGCTGGACGGCGAGATCCCGAGCCCCGCCCATCCACCCAGCGGTTGCGTGTTCGTTACCCGCTGTCCTATCGCTGACGCGCACTGCGCACGACAGGTGCCGACGCTGACACGCGCCGTGCACGGCGGTTACTCGGCCTGCCATTTCACCGCGCAATCTCGGGTCTGATCGGAGTGACACCGCACGTCGGATTGCGCCAGGACGTGTGCCTCAGCCGCACTTGGGCTTGGCGCCCTTGCCCAGTGCCGCGACGTAAAGGTCGAGCGCACTCTTCATGCGGCCATTGAGATTGCCCATGCGGGTCTCGTCCGACGGATGGGTCGACATCATCTCCGGCGGCTTCTGCCCGCCGCTGGCCTTGCCCATGTTCTGCCACAAGGTCACCGCGGCGCGCGGGTCAAAGCCAGACATCGCCATGAGATCCAGACCCAGCAGGTCGGCCTCGGACTCGTGGCTGCGCGAGTACGGCAGCAGGAATAGCGCGTTCACGCCCATGCCGTACAACTGACCGACACCATAGACCGAGGCCACCATGCCGCCAACCTGCGCCGGGATATTGGCTGAGGCGCGCTCAGCAGAATGGCGCGCGAGCACGTGGGCCACTTCATGTCCGACCACGGCCGCAACCTGATCCTGGGTGGTCGCCACATTGAGCAGGCCGGTGAACACGCCGATCTTGCCGCCAGGCAGTGCGAAAGCGTTCACGTCTTGGCTAGCAAACACCCCCACTTCCCAATTCTCCGGCACGGCCAACTTGCCGGAATTCGGTAGATTCGGGACCTGCCGTGTGATGTTGTTGGAAATGCACTGCACGTACTGCACGGTGCGTGGGTCCTTGGATTGCGGAATCTTCTTCTGCATCTCACGGAACGACGCCACACCCTGGGCAGAGATCGAATCATCCGAGACCAGTACCAATTGCTTGCGGCCCAGCGGAGAGGTTGCACAGGCAACCAGAGTGACAGCGGCAACAAGTATGAAAATGCGGCGCATGGTGGTGTCCAAGTTTCTTGAGGCTCAGCCGGGATGATACTCAGTGGATGTTACGCAACCCCAGTTGAATCTTGCTTGAACCAGGAGTGGGTAGCACGTGAACTGCAACCAGAGTCGCGCTGAATCCGTAAGACCGTCAGCCCTAAAGGACAATTCCATGAATCTCGCAAGAAGCCTCAGCTTTGTAACCGTCATGTTGATGGCCGTGTTCACCGCCCAGATCCGTGCACAACCGGCGGCAGTTTCGCCCAGCCCGGAACTGGAACCGCAGCAGGTGGTTGAAGCCATGCTGCAGGCGCTGAGGAAGAATTCCGATCAGGGCATTGCCGAGCTGTACCGCTTCTCCTCGCCGAAGAACCGCGAGGTGACCGGATCGCTGGAGCAGTTCACCGTGATGATTCGCGAGGGTTTCCCCGACATGCTCGGACATCGCAGCGCGCGCCAGGGTCCACCACTACTGGACGGCGACCGCGCGATGATTCCAATCGAGCTGGAGACGCAGGACGCACAGCAGGTTCGTTACATCGTGCTGCTGTCACGTCAGGCACTACCGGAGTGCAGCGGCTGCTGGATGACCGACGCCGTGTTCAATCCGGATCTGGAAGACCCGGCGCAGACTCAGCCGCGCGACTACCCCACCTGAGGCTCAGGCGTAGCGCCAGCGTTGGCCGTCCTTGGAATCTTCCAGCAGCACACCTCGGCTCTTGAGCAGATCGCGGATGCGATCCGACTCGGCCCATTGCTTGGTCTTGCGCGCCTCGACGCGCTCGGCCAGCAGGGCCTCGATCTCGTCCACCGCCATCTGATCGCCGCCTGGCGGCGTCCAGCCGAACCAGGCCTCGGGGCTCTGCTGCAACAGGCCCAGCAGCTTGCCGCAGCCCAGCAAGCGGGCCTTGATGCGCGCGCGCTGCGTTGCGTCGCCGTCATGCTTGTAGGCGGCATGCGCCAGATCGAACAAAGCGGCCAGCGCGCCCGGTGTGTTGAGGTCGTCTTCCAGCTCGTCCAGAAACGGACGGTACGGCGGCTCGTCGACGGCGGGCTCGACGTCAGCCAGTTCACGCATGGCGCCGTACAGGCGATCCAGTTTGCGTCGCGCCTCGACCAGCCCTTCGTCGGTCCAGTCCAGCGGCTGGCGGTAGTGGCCGGTCATCAGCAGCAGACGAATCGCCTCGCCCGGGGCGCGCTTGAGCAGTTCACGCACCAGCAGCACATTGCCCAGGGACTTGGACATCTTGGTGCTGTCGACGTTGAGAAAGCCGTTGTGCAGCCAGTAGCGCGCAAACGGTTTGCCGCCGTGCGCACAGACCGACTGCGCGATCTCGTTCTCGTGATGCGGGAAAATCAGGTCGTGCCCGCCACCGTGAATATCGATGGTGTCGCCCAGATTGGTTTCGGCCATGGCCGAGCACTCGAGATGCCAGCCCGGCCGCCCGCGACCCCAGGGCGAATCCCAACCCGGCTGCTCCGGCGTCGACGGCTTCCACAGCACGAAATCACCAGCGTGCTGCTTGTACGGCGCCACCTCCACTCTGGCCCCAGCCATCAGCGCCTGCGGATCGCGCTTCGACAACTTGCCGTAGTCGGCAAAGCTGGGCGTCTGGAACATCACATGGCACTCGGCCACATAGGCATACCCACTCGAAATCAGCCGCGCGATCATGTCCAGAATCTGTGGCAGATGCTGGGTGACCCGGGGTTCGTGGTCCGGCAGAGCGACGCCCAGGCCGGCGAGGTCTTCGTGGTAGGCGCTGGCGAAACGCTCGGCAATCACGCCGATCTCCACGCCCTGCTCGGCCGCGGCCTTGTTGATCTTGTCGTCGATGTCCGTGATGTTGCGGGCGTACTCGACCCTGGGGTACTGAGTGCGCAGGACCCGCGCCAGCACATCGAACACCACCGCCGGCCGCGCGTTGCCGATGTGCGCAAACGAATACACGGTCGGGCCGCAGACGTACATGGTGACGCGCTGCGGGTCCAGAGGTTGAAAAACTTCCTTGCGACCGCTGAGAGTGTTGTGGAGCTGCATCGGCGTGGGGCTGGCGAAAAACCGCGCAAGGATAACGGCGCGAGGGGCCGAAGTCGCGCCTGCGGCCTCACCACTGCCTCGGGCTAAGATTCGCGCTCCCTAGCCCTGTCTTCCGCCATGACGGCTGCATCTGCCGCCCACACCCCGCTGATGCAGCAATACCTGGCGCTCAAGGCACAGGTGCCGGCCACCCTGCTGCTGTTCCGCATGGGCGACTTCTACGAGCTGTTCTACGATGACGCGCGCAAGGCCGCGCGCCTGCTCAACATCACGCTCACGCGGCGCGGCGACTCGGCCGGCGCTCCGGTGGTCATGGCCGGCGTGCCCTATCACCAGCTCGATTCCTATCTGGCACGCCTGATCAAGATCGGCGAATCCGTGGCCATTGCCGAGCAGGTCGGTGAAGTCGGCGCCGACAAGGGTCCGGTGCGGCGCGAGATCGTGCGCCTGGTGACACCCGGTACGGCCACCGACGAGGTCTTGCTCGATCCGCGACGCGCTAGCCTGCTCGCGGCCGCCTGCTGCATCGGCGATCACTATGGCTTGGCGTGGCTGGAACTCTCCTCCGGGCGTTTCGCGTTGAGCCAGACCGGGTCGGCGCGTGACTTTGCCAGCGAACTGGCACGCATCGCCCCCGATGAATTGCTCGCACCTGAAGGCATCGCGTTGCCGCTGGGCGAGCGCGCGGCGAGCCAGCGCCCGCCCTGGCATTTCGATCCCAGCTCCGCGCAGCGTCTGTTGTGTACGCAGTTCGGCACACCCAGCTTGCACGGCTTCGGCTGCGAAGGGCTGGACGCGGCCATCGGCGCCGCCGGCGCGCTGCTGCAATACGTGCAGGACACGCAAAAGACCGCGGCGGCGCATATCCGCGGCCTGCGTGTTGAAGCGCCGGAGGACACGCTGATTCTGGACCCGGCCACGCGACGCAATCTGGAAATCGACAAAACCCTGACCGGCGAACAGGACCACACCCTGCTCGCGGTGCTCGATGACTGCGTCACGCCCATGGGGTCGCGCGCACTGACGCGCCGCCTGCTGCGACCGATTCGCGACCGCGCCGAGTTGTCCGCGCGCTTCGACGCGCTGGACGCGCTGCTCGCCGAACACGCGACCGAAGCACTGCGCCAGGGCTTGCGCGGTGTGGCCGATCTGGAGCGCATCCTGGCGCGCGTGGCGCTGCGCTCGGCGCGGCCACGCGATGTCAACGGCCTGCGCGACACCCTGGCCGCCTTGCCTGCTGTGCGCGAGGGCCTGAGCTCGCTCAGCGGACATCGCATTGAGCAGTTGCGCGAGGCGCTGGGACATCACGACGCGATGGCGGCAGAACTGGCTGTGACCCTGGCTGAAGATGCACCGCAGAGCGTGCGCGACGGCGGCGTGTTTCGCGCAGGCTTCGATGCGGTGCTGGACGAGCTGCGCCAGCTGTCCACGAATGCGGATGGCTTTCTCAGCGCCCTGGAAGCGCGTGAGCGCAGCCGTACCGGCATCGAGGCGCCCAAGGTTGGCTACAACCGCGTGCATGGGTATTACATCGAGATCGGCAAGGTCCACGCCGCGAAGATTCCCGCCGATTACACGCGGCGACAGACCTTGACCAATTTCGAGCGCTACATCACCGAAGAACTCAAGCGCTTCGAGGATCAGGTGCTGTCCGCGCGTGATCGCGCGCTGGCGCGCGAGAAGGAGTTGTACGAAGCCCTGCTGGATCGCCTGCTGCAGCAACTCGCGTCGCTGCAGGCGGCGGCGCAAGCCCTGGCCGAACTCGACGTGCTGGCCACGCTCGCGCTGATTGCGGAACGCCTGGATCTGCGCCGTCCCGAGTTTGACGATGCGCCGGGCCTCGAGATTCGTGGCGGACGACATCTGGTGGTGGAGCATCAGTCGAGCGCGCCGTTCGTGCCTAATGATCTGCGGCTGCATGAAGACCGGCGCCTGCTGGTGATCACCGGTCCCAACATGGGCGGCAAGAGCACCTATATGCGTCAGACCGCATTGATCGTGCTGATGGCGCACGCCGGTAGTTTCGTGCCTGCAATGTTCGCGAGGCTAGGCCCGGTGGATCGCATCTTTACGCGCATCGGCTCGCGTGATGACCTGGCGTCCGGTCAGTCGACCTTCATGGTCGAGATGACCGAGACCGCCAACATCCTGCATAACGCTACGGCGGCGTCGCTGGTATTGATGGATGAGATCGGTCGCGGTACCTCGACCTATGATGGCCTGTCGCTGGCGCGTGCCTGCGCCGAGCATCTGGCGCGCGAGACCCGCGCCATGAGCTTGTTCGCCACGCACTACTTCGAGCTGACGGGACTCGCTGATGCGGTTCCTGGCGTCGCCAACATTCATCTGGACGCTGCGGAGTACGGTGAGCGTCTGGTCTTCCTGCATGCGGTGAAAGACGGGCCGGCCAATCGCAGCTATGGCCTGCAGGTGGCCGCGCTCGCCGGCGTGCCGCCCGCCGTGGTCAGCGCAGCACGACGTTATCTGCTGGAACTGGAACGCAGACCGCAACCGGCTGCCGCCACCGAAGCGCTGCCGCAGCTATCACTGTTCGATGCACCGCACTCGCCCGCGCTCAAGCTGCTTGAACAATTGGAGCCCGACCAATTGAGCCCGCGCGAAGCGCTGGACGCGCTGTATCGGCTGAAGCAGATCCTGAACAAAAAATAGGGCTGGCATCGCTGGACCGCGAGCGCCCACCTTTGATCCAGCGAGAGCCGATTCAATTCGCGTTCGATGTGATATTCCTACACAACAATTGCGGCGTCGGGCCTCATGCTGCGCGCTACGAATGATTGGAGGAGTCTCAGTGACTCGAATTGCGTACGCGGCGCTCACGGCTGCGCTTCTGAGCCTGCCGTCGGGTTTTCAAGCCAAGGTCAGGGAAGCAGAAGCCGCGCGACTTGGTCAGGACCTGACGCCGCTGGGCGCGGAGAAGAAGGCCAATGCCGACGGCAGCCTTCCGGCCTGGAATGACGGACACATCATGGCCAAGCCAGCGGACGGCCAGGAGCGCTGGCCGGAGAGCTTCCCGCTCTACGCCAAGGATGTGCCGCTGTACACGATCACCCAGGACAATATGGCGCAGCACGCGGCCAAGCTCACGACCGGCGCCAAGGCGCTGCTCGCGCGCCTTCCCAAGAGCTACAAGATGCCGGTCTATGGCTCGCGCCGAACGGCCAACGCGCCCGAACGCATCTACGAGGCCACGCACAAGAACGCGCTCTCAGCGCCACGGTCGCCAACGAGGGCGAAAGTCTGGTCGATGCGGTGATCGGCACTCCCTTCCCGATCCCGCAGACCGGCGTCGAGGCGATCTGGAATCACAAGCTGCGTGATCGCGGAGATTCTCTGCGCCGCTACAACACCCAGCTCGCAGTGCAGGCCAACGGCGCGTTCCAGCCCTACATCCTGCGCGAAAACGCCTTGTTTCATTACAACCTGCCCAATCAGACCGCGGCCGGATTGAACAACGTGGTGCTGTACTTCATGCAGTTTGCAACCGCACCCGAGCGTCAGGTGGGCAACGTGGTGCTGATCCACGAAACCATGGATTAGGGTCTGTTGACATATGAATGGTCGCTGCGTTGCGAGTCCCCAGAGATATGGATTGGCCCGCCAGGCAAGGCGCGGCCGGCGAAGCTTGGTGATTCCAAGCGAGCCGGGCGCAACGCCGCATGGCGGGCCCAATAAACTGTTCAGGGCCGCAACCCGAAGGGGCGGGGCCGCTTTTGCGCATCGCTGCGTTAGTCGCTCC
>JBQTJH010000268.1:0-6609 GCA_052387335.1 Panacagrimonas sp.
AGGGCGATGACATATCACCCGCGAACTGGCTCGACTCGCATCGGCCCATCGAACAGATGGCATGGCACCCGGCAGAACCGCAGGTGATCCGTGATCGCGTGCTGCAAGTGTCAGGCTGGATCGATCACGCCGGCGCAACGGTTTTCAACCTGTACCGACCGCCCCAGCCGATTCGCGGTGATGGCTCAAAGGCGGCACCGTGGCTGGATCACATCAAGAAGGTCTATCCCGACGAGTGGAGCCCCATCGTCGATTGGCTGGCTTTCAAGATTCAGCATCCTGGGGCGAAGATCAATCACGCGCTGGTGCTGGGAGGTCAGCAAGGCGTCGGCAAAGACACTTTGCTTGAGCCCATCAAGCATGGCATCGGCCCCTGGAACTGGTCCGAGATCAACCCCGATCAGATGCTCGGCCGGTTCAACGGATGGGCCAAAGCAGTGATCGTGCGCGTCAGCGAAGCCCGCGACCTTGGCGACGTCAATCGCTTCGCCTTCTACGATCACTCCAAGTCGTACATCACCGCGCCGCCTGAGGTGATCCGCGTCGATGAGAAGCACTTGCGCGAGCATTACGTGGCGAACGTGATGGGCGTGATCATCACCACCAACCACGCCACCGATGGGCTGTATCTGCCGTCAGATGATCGCCGCCACTTTGTGGCCTGGTCGCCGTGTTCACGTGACGACTTCGACGCAGGGTATTGGCAGCGTCTCTACAAGTGGTTTGCGGCCGGCGGCACCGGACACGTTATCGACTACCTGCGCAAGCTATCCCTTGAGGACTTCGACGCGATGGCACCACCGCGCAAAACGTCTGCATTCTGGTAAGTCGTCGCCGCCGGTGAGTCGCCGGAGTCGAGCGAACTGCGGGACGTGATCGAAGATCTGGGCAACCCCGATGCGCTCGTACTCGAAGGCATCATCAACAGCGCTCAAAGAATGGCTATGCACGGCCTTGCAGATGACCTCCGAGACCGCAAGAACCGCCGCGCGCTTCCGCATCGTCTTGAGCGCATCGACTACGTCCCTGTCCGCAACCCCGACGCGACAGACGGACTGTTCAAGATCAACGGCAGGCGCCAAGCAGTTTACGCACGTCGCGTACTGACCCTGGCCGAACAGATCAGAGCAGCCAGAAAGGTCGCGGCGTGATCTGCTGTTTGGTCACTCTGATCGGTGTAGTCAGTGAAAAACCATTGCACTGTATTTACCTCTTTCACGCACACGCTTTGCGTTTAATCACTGACTTCACTGATTGGGTAGGAATTAGACGCAATGATTTTTCACTGACCACACTGACCGCACTGACTGGAGACGAACGCAGCCGGAATGCCTGCTATCCCCTGCGTCCCGATCCCTTAAAAAATATCCAGTCTTCCCCGAGTGCTTTTCTTACTTCAGCACCAGCGGCGCCGGATCGTAGAAAGTCGCATCGATTCTCTACAGGCCTTCATATCAAGCGCTGCAAGCCCTTATCTATATGTGTTTCTCGCCATATCGATTCACATGTTCCCCATTTATGTTCCCCCACCTGAGGCACAAACGATGACTGATGAAACCGAACACGACGAATTGCAGCGGCTGCGCGAGCACAACAAGCAACTGCTGTCTGAACTGAAAGCCGTGAAGGTCGAAGCCAAGACAGCGACCGACGCCGCAACAGAGGCGCACAAGGCACGTGACGACTGGAAGTCCCGCTGGTATGCCCTGGAAGTATCTGCACCGCTAGAACGTGATCTGCGCGACTGTGCAGTGGGCCCGTGGAAGTATCTGCGCGACACGGCGACCGAACTCGGCTTGCTCAAGATGGAAGCCGACGACGAAGGCATCGAGCGGCCGCAATGGTTCGAAGCCGACGGCAAGCCTGCTGATCTGAAGCGCGGCCTCTATCGTTTCCTGAGCGACGTTTACGACGCAGACAAGGTGCGCTTCAGCGACATCGGCCATAGCATTCGCGGGTCAGGGACGAGCGGAAGCGGCGCACCAACGGGCGGCAGCTACTTTCCGCCGAGTCCGCCAAAGCCCGCCGAAGTCCAGCAACCGCCAGCGCCGCAGCTTGGTTTGCGATAGCAGGACCGCCGCTCTAACCTCAAGTGCGCGTCATTGGTTTGTGACCAGCGGCGCGCACTCTCAAGCGCAGTCGCGCAACGCAGGTCCGCGCAGTAGCCCGGCCACGAATCAATCCACTTTTGATTTGGAGGCCGCAACATGGCTACCACTCGTCTCGCGGACATCATCGAACCGTCCGTTTTCACCGCCTACATCGTTCAGAACTCGCTTGAGAAAACCGCGCTGATTCAGTCAGGCGCCGTCGTTCCGAATGCGGCTATCACTGAGCAGCTTCAAGCCGGCGCCGAATCGTTCAACGTCCCGTTCTGGCTGGACATCGGCAACGAAGAAGCGAACGTCGTCAGTGACGACCCCGCGTCGTTCTCTACCCCCAACAAGATCACATCCGGCAAGCAGGTTATCCGGCGCAGCTTCCTGCACAACTCCTGGTCAGCGATGAACTTCGCATCTGAGCTATCCGGTAGCGATGCACTCAAGCGCATTCAGGATCGCGTGCTGGCGTACTGGCAGAGGCAGAGTCAGCGCCGTCTTGTGAGCACGCTGCAAGGCATCTTGGCCGACAACGTGGCGAACGATGCCAGCGACATGGTGCACGACATCACGGCCGCGTCCGGCGAAGCTGCGAAGTTCAGTGCGGCCGCCGTGATCGATGCAGCTGGCACGCTGGGCGATGCGATGAGTTCGTTGATTGCCGTCGGCATGCACTCGAAGATTTACAAGCGCGCGCTGGCCAATGATCTAGTCCAGACGATCCCTGATTCTCAGGGCGGCTTCATCCAGACCTTTCGCGGCATGGCAATGATCGTCGACGACGGCATGCCCGTCGTGAACATCGAAGCCGACCCGGAAGAACCGGAAATCCTTGCGTATACGTCCGTACTGTTCGGCCCTGGCGCCATGGGTTACGGCTTCAGCGCGCCGCGCATCGCGGAGGGCACCGAAGTCGAGAACCTGCCGAGCGCTGGCAAGGGCGGCGGTCAGCAAGTGCTGCATTCGCGGATCAATCTGGCGCTGCATCCCCTGGGCTACCAGTGGAAGGAAGCATCCGTGGCTGGCGCAAGTCCGACGATTGCCGAACTTGCCACGGCGACGAACTGGGATCGCGTCGTTGAGCGCAAAGCCATCCCGTTGGCGTTTCTGCTGACGCTGTAATGGCGAAGATTCAGCCGCCGGCCGATGCGGCCGAGCGCATCCGAGCGTATGCGGCTGACGGCTTCACGGTGCGCGGCATCGCAATGCGACTCGGGGTCAGTTATGACCCCGTGTTTCAGCGGTGGACGGATGAATACCCGGAACTCAAGGACGCGATTGCGGAAGGCCGGGAACAGGAACGGCATGCGCTGCACAACATGCTGTATCGCACCGCTGTCGAGGGTAAAGGGAAAGACTCGCTCCTGGCGGCGATGTTTCTGCTGAAGGCTCGCCATTCCTACCGCGACGACGGCCGCGACGAACAGGCCGGCAACCGCGTCAGCATCAATTTCACTCTGCCCGGCCCGCAGCCGCTGGCGGATTTCATGGTGATCGAAAATGGCGACGCAGGAACTGCGACTCAATCCCTTCCAGCACCGGGTGCTAAGCGTTCCCGAAGAGGTTGATGGATTCCTTGGCGGCGGTCGCGGCGGCGGCAAGTCTTACGCGCTCGCGCTGCTGGCCCTTCGTCACTGCGAACAGCACGGCGAGCGCGCCCGCGTCCTGTACCTGCGCAAGACGTATGCAGGGCTGCGAGATTTCGAGCTGGTGACGCGTGAACTGTTCGGGATGGTGTACGGCACCGCCGCGCGCTTCAACGCGGCAGAGCACATCTGGCGACTTCCGAACGGCGGCTATCTTGAGCTGGGCCAGCTTGAGACCGCTTCCGACTACAGCAAGTATCAGGGCCGGAGCTTCACGTTGCTGCTGATCGATGAGGCGGGCCAGTATGCGCAGCCTGATCTGCTGGACCTGATGCGCTCAAACCTGCGCGGCGCGCGAGAAATCCCGATTCGCGTGGTGATCGCCGCCAACCCTGGCGGCCCTGGGCATCACTGGCTGGCCAAGCGCTACGTCTTCAAGGCGGCACCGTGGTCGGTATTCCATGAGGAAAAATCCAAGCGGCAATGGATCTACGCCCCGAGCACTTTTGACGGCAATCAGTTCATCGATGGTGATCAGTACCGTGATCAGCTTGAGTCGGCATGTCCGACCGATCCCGAACTATTGCGCGCATGGTTGACGGGTGACTGGGCCGTAAACCGGGGAGCCTACTTCGCCATGGTGCTGGACGAGTCCCGCAACGCCATCGATCCGTTGCAGGCAATGCCTGACGATTGGGATACCTGGCTGGCCCACGACTTCGGTAGCGCGGCCCCGAGCGTTACCTACGTCATCGCACAGAGTCCCGGCGAAGAGCACGAGGGAAAGTTCTACCCGCGCGGCTCGCTGATCCTGGTCGATGAGCTGGCAGCCGTCCGGCGCGACAATCTGAACATGGGGCTGGGCTGGAATGCGCAGACCACCGGCGAGGCCATCCGCGAACTGTGCGACAAGTGGAAGATCAAGCCCGAGGGCGTCGCCGACGATGCCTGCTTTGCCAAGAGCGGACACAGCGCCGGATCGATTGCCGATGAGTTCGCCCGCGCGGGTGTCCGATTTCAGCCGGCCAAGAAGGCTGACCGCATCACCGGCTGGCAGACAATGCGTCGGCTGCTGGCCGATGCCGGCAAGATAGACAGGCCGGGACTGTATGTCAGCCGGACCTGCTAATACTTCTGGTCAACCGTCCCTTACCTGGCCCGCGATCAGAAACGCGTCGAGGACGTGGACAGCACCGGCCCGGACCACGCAGCGGACGCCTGCCGGTACGGCTGCCTCAGATTGCGCAACGCGGCGTCATTCCAGCGCTTCCGCGTGTAGCCGATGAAAATAGTTGTCTTCCGAAATCTCTCCCAAAAGTGACATTTCTCCCCTGCGGGGGAACAAACGGGGGAATACACAAAGTTCATATCGAATAATATTTATTCGATTCATTATGTTAAGAAGAAAATATGGATGCCGGTAGGGCCTAGGTCAGTGGTTCAGCCGAACGACGCGCGACCGCTCAATGTGGGCTTGAATCGAATCGTCAGGACCCGCGATCAATCTCCACCGAGCTGAGCTTGCCATCCGCGTACATCACGCGGACCACGTCGGTCTCACCCTCGAAGATCGAATAGCTCTGCCCACCGCGCTTGGGCTTGCCCAGCACCGCCTCCACCTCCGCGCGCGTCGAGCCCAGCTTGAGGCCCCCGTGAATCGGCCAGCTCGCGCCGGATACGCGAATCTGGCTGACGAAAGCCTGTTGGCCGTAATCCAGCACACGGATGCGCAGGCCGTCGCGATACTTCAGCGTCACCTGCCGCGGGAACGGCTTGACGTCCTTGGCCTCGGTATTGCCATTGAGTAATTGCACTTCTTCGGATTCGAATCCGCTTTGTGCCTTGAATTCGTCCACGGTCTTGCTCGGGGCCAGGGCACTGGACGCCGAGAACGCCCACAGATCGATGTCCCCCGGATCTGCACGCAGGCTTGCAGCGCTCAACATGGCCAGCAGGCCACCAACCCAGATCACAACTTTCATTCCCATTCCCCCAGTGGTTGCGGATTCGCACTGATCCGCTCGCCGCTAGCTTAATGGTGATTCACATACCTGCAAACGTAATCTGCTAGCGCGTCACGCGACGCTCAGGTATCGATCCCAAATCGCGCTGACCACGGCGCGCTCCGCGTCGAACTGTCCTGTCGCTGCCAGCGCTTCTTCGCTCTGCAGCGCGCGCACATGGGCAAAGTTGCGGTAGGCCCGATAGCTGGTGATCAGGTTTTCTTTTTCTTCGGCGGTCAGGCTTTCGGCTTCGGCCAGGGCATCGAGCTGGCGCCAGTTGTCCGGCCAGACCACCAAGGTGGGATGGCGCGCGGCGTCGCGCAGCACCAGAAACTGGGTGAGGAATTCGCAATCGATCACACCGCCCTGCCCTTGCTTGACGTCCCAGCGCCCGGCCGGTTTTTTTTCCAGATGCCGGCGCATCTTCTGGCGCATCTCGACAATCTCCTGCGCCAGGCGCTGCGGATCGCGCGGCCGGCATAGCACCTCGCGTCGCAGTTGCTCGATGCCCTGTCCAAGCGCGTCCGGCCCGGCGACGTAGCGTGCGCGTGTCAGTGCCTGATGCTCCCAGGTCCAGGCCTTGTCACGCTGGTACTGCGCGAAGGCCTGCAGGCTCACGGCCACCGGGCCCGACTGCCCGCTCGGCCGCAGTTCCAGATCCACCTCATAGGCACGGCCGGCCGGTGTCAGCGTGGTGAGCCAGTGAATGACCCGCTGCGACAAGCGCGCGAACCAGGCCGGCGCCGGCAGCGCACGCGCACCGTTCTGACTCTCGGCGTCCATGCTGACGTTGTCATAGACAAACACCAGATCCAGATCCGAGCCGTACCCCAGCTCGATACCGCCGAACTTGCCGTAGGCCACCGCGCCCAGACCCGCGGGTTGACCGTTTTCCTGGATCACGCTGCCGTACTGCAGTTC
>JBQTJH010000269.1:0-15622 GCA_052387335.1 Panacagrimonas sp.
CTCGCTTGGAATCACCAAGCTTCGCCGGCCGCGCCTTGCCTGGCGGAATTTTGGACTCGCAACGCAGCGACCATTCATATGTCAACAGACCCTAGGCGCTGAATCACACGCTCGTGCTGCAGGGCGAGCACCGGCTCTACCACGCCGACGGCAGCATCAAGGACGTGCGTCCGGTCGGTCGCTATACCGTCACGCCGCCGGACGTGGGCACGCACCGCGACCGCTTGATCGGACGGCCACGCCCCCGCCGAATCGAACTCAGGGCTTGGCGGCGGACGCAACGTAGGCGCGCCAGCCGCCGAAGTGGGTGATGTCTTCGGCGCCCACCACCGCGTGCGCCTCGCACAGAAAGCCGGACACCGCCGTGCCGTCGTCCAGGCTCAGCTTGCCGATGCCCAGCGGCGCCGGAATGCGCGCCACGAAGCGCCCGAAATCCGCCGCGGGCAGCGTCCATATTTCGATCTCGATGCCGGAGCCCTGCGAGCCCAGCGCGCGCACCAGCCCTGGCTTGCGCGGCGTGGTGTTGGGCAAGGCGTAGAGACGGTACTCACCCGCGGTACGGCCACTGCGTAGCAAGCGCCCGCCGACGGTGGTGAGCTCGTGATTCAGCGGCATGCCGCTGAGATGGGCGCCGACCACGGCGATCTGGAGTTCTTCCTGTGTGTTCATGGCATAGCTCCGGTCTGAAAGGGGATTGGGGCTGCGCGATCCATCCCGAGCCCGGATCCGCAGACCCGGTGCAGGCGCGCCGCGAGGCGTGCAAGGTCGGCGTCGGCGAAGGCCGGCGCGATCAGGGTCACGCCGAAGGGCAGGCCATCCGGGCGGAATCCTGCGGGCACCGCAACCGCGCAGTAATCGAGCAGGTTGACGAAATTGGTGTAGCGCCCGAGTCGCGCGTTGCAGGCGATGGGCTCGGCGAGCATGGCGTCGACGCTGTAGATCGTCGGCGTCGTCGGCAGCAGCAGGCAGTCCAACCCCGACCACTGACGCTCGCATTCGCGGCGCAGACGCTCCAGCTCGTGCAGGCCGCGGAACACGTCGGCACCACTGACCCGCGCGCCGCCCTCGATGATGCGCCGCACCGTGGGCTCCACAGAGTCGGCGTGCGCGCGCAGAAAATGTTCGACAGCCGCCAGCCGCTCCGCCGGCCATGGCCCTTCGTACAGCAGCGCCGCCGCTTCGCGGAACGGCTGGTAATCGAATTCCACCGCTTCGCCGCCCAGGGATTCGAATCGCGCAATCGCCTGCTCGTACAGCGCTTCGGCCTCGCGGTCGCCGTGGAACTCGCGCTCACCGGCGGACAGCACGCCGAATCGCGTCGCCGCGTGCCGCAAGGCACGCGGGCTGGCCTGACGCGAGTAAGGATCCTCGGCGTCGTACGCGCTGGCGACGTCAACCGCCTGCCACGCATCCGCGGTGTCCAGCGCCAGCACCGTCACGCAGTCGAGGCTGCGGCAGGCCGGCACCACGCCGCGCGCTGACAGCAGGCCACGCGTCGGCTTGATGCCGACCAGATTGTTGAACGCCGCGGGCACGCGGCCGGATCCGGCGGTGTCGGTGCCCAGCGCGAACGCCACCTGCCCGGCCGCGACCGCCACGGCCGATCCGGAACTGGACCCGCCGGAGACATGGCGCGCATCGAATACGCAGCGCGGCGCACCGTAGGGGGAGCGCGTGCCGTTGAGTCCGGTCGCGAACTGGTCGAGATTGGTCTTGCCGATCATCAGCGCGCCCGCGGCGCGCAAACGCGCCACCACCGGCGCGTCGCTCGATGGCGAGTAGGCGTACGCGGGACAGCCCGCCGTCGTCGGCAGTCCCGCCGCATCGATGTTGTCCTTGACGGCGAAGGGAATGCCCCAGAGCGGTCGCTGTGGATCCGGGCAGTCGCCGAGCGCGGCGGCCTCGGCACGCAACGTGTCCGCGGCGACCGTGCTGATCCAGACCGCGGCATCGGAACGCTCGACCCGACGCAATACCTCCTCGACCACCTCGATCGGCGTGAGGCCACCCGCCGCATAGGCCTGGTGCAGACCGTGGAGGCTCAGCACGCGCGGCAGCATCACGCGGCCTCCACGACAGCCACCACCTGCCCCGCCTGCACGGTCTTGCCGGGCTGGCAGCGCAGCTCGCGCAAGCGCCCGCTCACGGACGCGCAGACGTCCATCTCCATCTTCATCGACTCCAGCACCAGCAACACCTGACCCGCCTCGACCCGCTCGCCCGGTGTCGCCAGCAGCTTCCAGACATTGCCCGTCACCGGAGATTCGACGCCGATACATCCGGCCGGAAGGCTCGTAATCTCCACCGCGGCGGCACCCTCGTCGGCCACGAAGCTGTCGAGCCCCTGGGCCTTCCAGGCCGCGCGCTCGGTCTCGAACGCGGCCTGCTGCCGCTGCTTGAAGGCCGCGATGCCGCCTGCGTTGTCCGCCAGAAAGCGCGCGTAGTCCGCGTACGAAAAGGTCGTTGGCTCGATCCGCAGCGGGTAGCGACCATGCGGGAAAGCGGCGCGTGCCTCCAGCAGTTCCTGCTCGCTGACCGGATAGAAACGGATCTGGTCGAAGAAGCGCAGCAGCCAGGGCTGCTCGAATTCGGCGGTGCGGTTCCAGCGATTCCACATCTGCAAGGTGCGGCCGAACAGCTGGTAGCCGCCCGGCCCTTCCATGCCGTAGATGCAGAGATACGCGCCGCCGATGCCGACCGCGTTTTCCGGCGTCCAGGTGCGCGCGGGGTTGTACTTGGTGGTGACCAGGCGGTGGCGCGGATCCACCGGCGTTGCCACCGGCGCGCCGAGATACACGTCGCCGAGCCCGTAGACCAGGTAGCTCGCGTCGAACACGATGCGCCGCACGTCGTCGACGCTGTCGAGGCCGTTGATGCGGCGAATGAACTCGATGTTGTCCGAACACCAGGGCGCGTTGGGTCGCACCAGCTCCTGGTATTTGCGCATTGCCAGCACGATCTGCGAGTCGTTCCAGGACAGCGGCAGGTGCACGATGCGGCTCGGCACGCGCACCTGGTCCACCGGCGGCAATCCCGACTCGATCTCGGCCAGACGGTCCAGCAGGCGCGTGGTCTTGAGAACGCGACTGTCGTAATGCACCTGCAGCGACCGGATGCCCGGCGTCAGGTCGATCAGCCCGGGCAGACCGGATTCGCGCATCGCCTGCGCCAGCACGTGCACCCGCAGGCGCAGCGCCAGGTCCAGCTTCATCGCGCCGTACTCGACCAGCAGATTGTCGTCGCCGGCGCGTCGGTAGCAGACCGCAACCGCCGCCGAATCGTCGCGTCGGAGAACCGGGTCCGAGCCGGCCCGCGCAGGGGCCGGGCCGTAATCAACTTGCGCAGGCGCTGCACCGACGAAGCGCAGCTTGTCACCCGGTTTCAGCTGCCCGAGCTTCCATAGATCCTCGCGCACCACCACGGCAGGGCAGACGAAGCCGCCCAGGCTCGGGCCGTCCGGTCCCAGGATGATCGGCATGTCGCCGGTGAAGTCGATGCTGCCGACCGCGTAGGCGTTGTCGTGGATGTTCGAGGGATGCAGGCCCGCCTCCCCGCCGTCACGGCGCGCCCAGCGCGGCGCCGGGCCCAGCAGGCGCACGCCGGTGCGCGCCGAGTTGAAATGCACCTCGTACACGGCGCTGTAGAAGGTCTCGACATCCTCGGCCGTGAAGAAATCCGGCGCGCCATGCGGACCGTTGTGCACGCTCAAGGCCCAGGTCCGCGTCAGCGCGGGCCGGTCCTCTTGCGGGATCGGCGCCGCCGACGTCGTCGCGTGCTGCGCGCCGGCCAGATGCAGGACATCGCCGGTCTTGAACACGCCGGTGGCATGACCGCCGAAACCGCCGAGTGCAAAGGTCGCGCGCGATCCGAGATAAAGCGGGCCGTCCAGGCCGCCGCGGATCGCCAGATACGTGCGCTGCCCGGCGCCCTCGATCGCGCCGAGCTTGAGCGTCTGTCCGGCGCGCACGCTCACCGGCTCGTAGTAAGGCAGCGCAGCGCCGTCGAGGCTGGCCTGCATCGCCGCGCCCGCCAGTGCGATCGTGGTGTCACAGGCGAAGCGCAGGCTCGGGCCGGTCATCGTGCACTCGATCGCGGCCGCGCCCTCGGCGTTGCCCACGGCACGATTGGCGAGTCGGAACGAGCGCTCATCCATCGGCCCCGATGGCGGGATGCCCACATCCCAGTAACCGAGCCGGCCCGGTGCATCCTGCACGCTGGTCTGCGCGCCGGGCGACAGCACCTCGATGGTGTGCGGCGTGTACGCAAAATCCTTGAGCACCGAAGTCGCGACCTTGCCACTGGCGAAGGCCTCGGCGGCGAGGACATGCCGCAGATAGTCGAGATTGGTCTGGATGCCCCAGACCGCGCTGGCCTTCAGGCCCGCCGCCAGTTTGGCGATGGCGGCCTCGCGCGTGTCGTCGTGCGCGATCAGTTTCGCCAGCATGGGATCGTAGTGGGACGTCACCTCGCTGCCGGTCTGGATCCAGCCATCCACGCGCAAGTCCTGCGGCAGGCGCACCTCGGTGAGAACGCCGGCGGAAGGCCGGAAATCCTGCTGCGGGTTCTCCGCGTACAGACGCACTTCCACCGCCGCGCCGCGCGGCGTCAACGTAGCTTGGTCCGGCAACACCATCTCACCCGCCGCCTGCCGCACCATCCACTCGACCAGATCGACGCCGTACACGGCCTCGGTCACCGGGTGCTCGACCTGCAGGCGCGTGTTGACCTCGAGAAAATAAAAATCCTCGCGCAGCACGTCGTAGATGAATTCCACCGTGCCCGCGGACTCGTAGCGCACGGATTCGCCGAGCCTGCGGGCCGCGGCGTGCAGCCGCGTGCGCAGGGCATCGGACAGGCCCGGCGCCGGGGTTTCCTCCACCACTTTCTGGTTGCGCCGCTGCAGCGAACAGTCGCGTTCGCCCAGCGACACCACGCGCCCGCGACCATCACCGAAAATCTGCACCTCGACATGGCGAGCGGTGGCAATGAAGCGCTCCAGGTACACGCGCGCGTCGCCAAAGCTGTTGCCGGCCATGCGCTGCACGGCGTCGTAGCGGGCGCGTAATTCGTCGGCGTCGCGGCACAGCTGCATGCCGATGCCGCCACCGCCAGCGGTGCTCTTGAGCATCACGGGATAGGCGATGCGTTCGGCCTCGGCAAGCGCCTGCTCGATGTCATCCAGCAGTCCGCTGCCCGGCAACAGGGGCACACCGCTGCGGGCGGCCAGCTCGCGTGCGGTGTGCTTGAGCCCGAAGTCGCGCAGATGCTCGGGCCGCGGTCCGATGAACCGGATGCCGTGCTGCGCCAGCCGTTCGGCAAAGGCCGCGTTCTCGGACAAAAAACCGTACCCCGGATGCACCGCCTGCGCGCCGCTGGCAAGGCAGGCCTCGATGATCGCGTCGGCTCGCAGGTAACTATCCCGCGCCGGGGCCGGCCCGACGCGTAAGGCTTGGTCGGCAGCGAGCACCGGCGCGGAGTAGCGGTCGGCGTCGGAGTACACCGCCACCGAGGCGATACGCATGCGATTGAGCGTGCGGATCACTCGCGCCGCGATCTCGCCGCGGTTGGCGATCAGGACCGTGTCGAACATGCTCAAGATTCCGGGCTGAAGATCAGCACCCGCACCGGCGTCGGGTTGAAGCCGTTGCAGGGGTTGTTGATCTGCGGGCAGTTGGAGATGACGCAGAGCACGTCCATCTCGGCGCGCATCTCCACGTAATCGCCGGGGCGGGATTCGCCGTCGACGATGGCCAGTCGGCCGTCCGGTTCCACCGGCACGTTCATGAAGAAATTGATGTTGGAAACCAGATCGCGCTTGCTCATGCCGTGCCGGGTGACTTCCGCCAGGAAGTTCTCGCGGCAGGCATGCATGAAGCGGGTGTGATGGCCGAACCGCACGGTGTTGGCCTCGCAGGAACAGGCGCCGGCCGAGGTATCGTGCAGGCCGCCGGTGTTGGCGGTGACCACCAGCATGACCCTGCCCTCGTTGGACATGAGCTGCGTGCCGGTATCGACATACGCCGAGCCCTGCACCCGCAGCGTGTCCTGCGCGCTGTAGCGTTCGTGGAACGCGCCGCTGCGATAGAACAGGGTGTCCACCGCCTGCTGGCCCTCGAGATCGACGATGCGCAGCCGCTCGCCGCGACGCACCTCGCCTGACCAAGGCTGGTTGGCCGGAATCACGTGGTCGTAACGCGGTTCGCGGTTCATGCCAGGACTCCGACGAAGCACGCATCGGTGTTCTCGAACGCGCGCAGCGCCTCGACGCTGCTGGTACGGCAGTCGTCGTCGGGTGCCGGCGGTGGCGCGTTCCATAACGTCACTTCGATTTCGTCGGGCGCATGGACGCCGGGTGCCAGCGGGTGCGGGCAGTTGGAAACGGCGACGAGCAGATTCATCTCTGCACGCAGGTCGACGAAATCGCCGCGAGTGATGCAGTTTTCCCGCCAGTGGAAACGCCCCTGGCCATCGGCAGCGACTGGCGCGAAGAAGGTCACGCAGGGACCGACGTCGCGGCGCCCCAGCCCCAGCTTTGCGGCTGCGAGGACGAAATTTTCGCGCGTGTTGCGCAGGCTGGCGTCGCCATACTTCTGCGCGTTGCTCGCGGGCGTGCTGCCGCCGAGCAGGGCATCGTGCGCACCGCAACTGTCCTCGATCATCGACAGCAGCACCCGGCCCATGTCGGACAACAGCAGCCGGCCCTTGCGCAGTTCGGCGCTCCACTGGACCTTGACCGTGTCACCGACATTCAGGCGCTCGGACGGCTCATCCGCGTTCCAGGCGAACAGCGAGACCCCGGGTGTCGCCTGCGGATTGAGCAGACGCAGGGCCTGGCCGCGCTTGAGGGCGTAGCTCGCGTACCAGCCGCCGGGGATCGATTCGCGCCGCAGCACGCGCGCGGCATCGATCGCGAGTTCACGCGGCGAGTTCGGCGGCAAGGGCCGGGCCGGCTGCTGGCCGGCGGATTTGAGTTCGAGATAACGCTGGCGGTTGGCGGCAATGCTTGCCGCCGTTCTTGCCGCCGTTTCAGCTGACACAGCCACGAGTGCTCCTAGGGAGTGACAGCCAGGTCGTCCCGGCAAAAAATCTCCATGACGGCCGGGTCGTCCCGGCCGGAGCTGAATGGGGAAGCAGGATCGGACAACGGGTCCGTGGCGGCGCCGCGACGATGCACCTCGATGTTCTGCGTGATGGTGGCGCCGTAGCGCAGCAATTCCTCCGGGCGCGTGCGCAGGCGATCGAACACCACCACCCGTTCACCGAGCAGGAAGGCCTCGCGCAGATCGTGGGTGACCATCACCACGGTGACGCCGGTTTCCTTCCACATGCGTCGCGTCAGGGCATGGATCTCCGCGCGAATGCCGGGATCGAGCGCGCCGAAAGGTTCGTCGAGCAGCAGCACCTTGGGCCGCGCGATCAGCGCTTGCGCCAGCGCCAGGCGTTGCTGCATGCCGCCGGAAAGCTGCGCCGGATACTTGTCCAGCGCCAGGCCAAGCCCGACTTCCTCGAGCAACTTCACCGCCTGCTCGCGCAGCGTGCGGCGGCGCGCGCCAAACACGCGGCCCAGCAGCGGAGCCGCCTTCATCTCGGGCCCGAGCATGACGTTGCGCAGGACCGTGAGATGCGGAAACACCGAATAGCGCTGGAACACCACGCCGCGATCCGCGCCGGGTTCATCGGGCATCGGCTGGCCGTCGAGCAGCAGCGTGCCGCGTGTGGGGCGCTCCTCCCCGAGCAGAAGACGCAGAAACGTGGTCTTGCCGCAGCCCGAAGGGCCGACGATGGAGACGAAGCTGCCAGAGCCGATGTCGAGGTGCAGCCGTTCCAGCACGACCTGCTCGCCGTACTCGACCCAGACGTTGCGCACGCTGATGGTGCTCATGCCGGGTGCGCCCAGGGAAAGGCCTTGCGCGAGATCCTCGCCAGCAGCAGGTCCATGGCGTAGGCGAGCAGGGTGATCCAGGCGACGTACAGCAGAATCACGTCCATCGACAGATAACGGCGCACAAGAAAGATGCGATAGCCCAGGCCGTTCTCCGCCGAGATCGCTTCCGCCGAAATCAGGAACAGGAACGCGGGACCCAGGGCCAGACGCAGCGACTCGATCAGGCGCGGCATGGCCTGCGGCAGCACCACGCGAATCGCGGTCAGCCAGGTCGAGGCACCCAGGGTCTGCGCCTTCACCCACTGTTCGCGCGGCAGGCTCTGCACCTTGAGCGCCAGATCGCGCACCAGGCAAGGCGCCACACCGACGACGATGAGCACGACCTTGGACAACTCGCCGAGGCCGAAGACGATGAACAGGATCGGAAGGACCGCCATCGGCGGAATCATCGACAACACAGCGGTCAGCGGCGCGAACAGCGCGCTCATCAGCGGCAGCACGCCGATCGCCAAACCGAATACCACGCCGATCAGCGTGGCAATGCCCAGCCCCCATGCAAGGCGTTCCAGACTCGCGCGGGTGTCCTGCCAGAACGTCAGCTCGCCGGTGCGGCGATCCGGCTTCAGCGCAAGCCGGTCCAGCGCCAGCGCCATCTCCGAAAACGGCGGCAGCAGCTTGTCGTCCGGGTTCTCGGCGCGACGCTGCGCCGAGCCCGCGAGGTAGATCAGCACCAGCAGCGCGAACGGGAGCAGCGCCAGCAGCCAGCGGTACCGGCGGCCGGGCTCGATGTTCATCAAGCGGCGCATGGCGTTTGTGCCGATGGCGCGCTCAGAGCTTGCCGTCTTGCGCCAGCTTCATGTACGTCGCGTCGAAGCGCAGCTTGACGTTCTTCGGATTGCCGAGCGTGATGCCGCCGGGAAAGGCGATGCCGACAAAATCCTTGTCCGGCGCACCTTCACCGAGCAGGCCGTGATCGAAGGAAAAACTGCGGACCAGGTCCATGGTCTTCACCAGCTTGACGTCGGTCGCGAACGCAACGGCAGATGCCGGCGTGTAGAACATCTTGGTCGTCTTGAGCTGGCTGTCGTAGCTTTCCGGCGTGCTGCCGGAGAGCGCGGCCATCGCCTCGCGCGCGGCCTTGCCTTCGGCGCCGGGGTCGGCCAGTTGCTTCATCGTGTCGAACCAGATGCCGGCCAGGGCCTTGCCCAACGCCGGGTTGTCCTTGAGCGTTTCGGTGTTGACCACCAGCGTATCGATGATCTCGCCCGGGATCTGGCTGGAATCGAATACCAGGGTCGACTTGGGCGCGCTCCTGATTTCGGCGAGCTGCGGATTCCAGGTCACGGCCGCCGTGGTGTCCGCGGCCTGGTAGGCGGAGATCATGTCCGCGTCGGACGTATTGACCACCTTCACGTCCTTTTCCGACAGGTCGATCGAATCCAGCGCGCGCGCCAGCAGGTAGTGCGACACCGACAGCTCGACCAGATTGATCTTCTGGCCCTTGATTGCGGCGAGCGTCGATGCGTTCTTGAGCACGATGCCGTCATTGCCATTGGAATAATCGCCAATGATCAGTGCCGTGGTGTCGACACCGCCGGCGGCGGGAATCGTCAGCGCGTCCATGTTGGTGACGGTGACGCCATCGAACTTGCCCGCGGTGTACTGGTTGATGGACTCGACGTAGTCGTTGATCTGCGTGATCTTGATCTTGATGCCGTACTTGTCGGCCCACTTCTTCACGATGCCGGCCTGATCCGCATAGGGCCAGGGCATCCAGCCCACATAGATCGACCAGGCGATGTCGAATTCCTTTTTCGCCGCGGCCTGGGCGTTAGACACCAGACCACAGACCAGGGCCGTGGCGACCAGCAGCTTGTTGAGAGACTTGAGTTGCATCGTTCCGATCCTCGCTCGATAGGCACTGTTGGAGGAGGGGCGGAGTTCGGCTGCAGCGGACACTCGAACACAGCCCATCCAGGCTGCTGAGGTCTCCCGGGCTTTTATCCCGCCGTGTAGCCGACTGACCGCGCCGGCCGGCGGCTCTCGGACCAGACACCCCTCATCGGGACCGGAACCCTAGCCGCCTACTCGCACTTCAATCACGCAATAGTCGTGCCGACACTTTCCGCGGATCGGGGTGGAACCCGGGTTGCCATTCGCCCCGATCAGGTGCGACACGCCTCATCGCGGTGCTACTCGGTGCGGTAGTTCGGCGCTTCCTTGGTGATGGTCACGTCGTGGACGTGGCTTTCCTTCATGCCCGCCGAGGTGATCTTCACGAAACGCGTCTGCGTGCGTAGCTCTTCGATGCTGGCGCAGCCGGTGTAGCCCATCGAGGCCCGCAGGCCGCCGATCATCTGATGCACGATGGCGGCCATCGGCCCCTTGTACGGCACGCGACCTTCCACGCCTTCCGGCACCAGCTTCTCGACCTCGCTGGTGGTGTCCTGAAAGTAGCGATCCTTGGAGCCCTGCGCCTGCGACATCGCGCCCAGCGACCCCATGCCGCGGTAGGACTTGTAGGAACGGCCCTGGTACAGCTCGACCTCGCCCGGCGCCTCTTCAGTGCCCGCCAGCATCGAACCCACCATCACCGCGTGCGCACCCGCTGCCAGGGCCTTGGCGAAGTCGCCGGAGTAACGCACGCCGCCATCGGCAATCAACTGAACGCCACGGCTCTTGAGCGCCTCGGCCACCGCCATCACCGCGCTGATTTGCGGCACGCCGACGCCTGCCACCACGCGCGTGGTGCAGATCGAACCAGGACCGATGCCCACCTTCACCGCGTCCGCGCCGGCATCGGCCAGCGCCAACGCCGCTTCGGCGGTGGCGATGTTGCCGCCGATCACCTGCAGATCCGGGTACATGCGCTTGGTGTAGGCCACGCGATCGATCACGCCCTTGGAATGTCCATGCGCGGTGTCCACCACCACTAGATCAACCCCGGCCTGCACCAGCGCCGCGATGCGATCCTCGGTCTCCGGCCCGGTGCCCACGGCCGCGCCCACGCGCAGGCGACCGCGGTCGTCCTTGCAGGCCAGCGGATGGTCCGTGGACTTCTGAATGTCCTTGACCGTGATCATGCCGCGCAGCTCGAAGCCGGCACTGACCACCAGCACTTTCTCGATACGATGCTGATGCAGCTTGGCGATCACTTCCCCGCGCGAGGCGCCTTCCTTGACCGTGACCAGGCGCTCCTTGGGCGTCATCACCCGGCTCACCGGTTCGCCATAACGGGTTTCGAAACGCAGGTCGCGCGCGGTGACAATGCCCACCAGGTTCTTGCCGTCCACCACCGGCACGCCGGAGATGCGGTTGGCGCGCGTCAGCTTGAGCACCTCGCCGATGCTCATGTCCGGTGGCACCACGATGGGGTCGGTGATCACGCCGGATTCGTGCTTCTTAACCGCGCGCACCTCAGCGGCCTGACGCTCGGCCGTCATGTTCTTGTGCACGATGCCCATGCCGCCTTCCTGCGCCAGCGCAATGGCGAGCTTGGACTCGGTCACCGTGTCCATCGCCGCCGACAGCAGCGGGATGTTGAGGGTGATACGCGAAGTCAGGCGCGTGGTCAGGCTGACCTGGCGCGGAAGAACTTCCGAATAGGCCGGTTGTAGCAGGACGTCGTCAAACGTCAGGGCTTCGGTTTGAATTCGCATGGAACGGCTCCGTCAGTTCGCCATTATACGGATGCACGTCAGGCGTCGAAACGCTTTGAACGCAAAGACGCGAAGTACGCAGAGAAAATTCATTGCGTCGTCTTGCTTTGCGTCCTTTGCGCCTTTGCGTTGAAACTCGCGGCCATGAATAGGCGCACCGTCCACACCGTTTCCGAACTCGCCGAGATCCTGCGCGCGCTGGTGGAGGATTCATTGCCGCGCCTGTGGGTGGAAGGCGAGATTTCCAATTTCTCGCGCCCCGCGTCCGGCCACTGGTACTTCACGCTCAAGGACGCGACCGCGCAGATCCGCTGCGCCATGTTCCGCAACGCCAACTACCTGACCCGCCCGCAACCGGCCAACGGCGACAAGGTGCTGCTGCGCGCGCAGGTGAGCTTCTACACGGCGCGCGGCGACTTGCAGTTGATTGCAGAACACCTCGAACCCGCCGGGAGCGGCGCGCTGCTGCGCGCGTTCGAGGAATCCAAGCGCCGCCTGCTCGCCGAAGGTCTGTTCGACGCGGCGCACAAGCGACCGATTCCCGTTCTGCCGCGGCGCATCGGGCTGATCACGTCCGCCACCGGGGCCGCGGTGCAGGACGTGCTCGCGGCGCTCGATCGAAGGTTCCCGCTGCTGCGCGTGGAGCTGTGGCCGGTGCCGGTGCAGGGCGAGGCCGCGGCGCCGGCCATCGTCAAAGCCTTGCAGCAACTGCCTGCGCGCGTGCCGGTGGACGCCATCCTGCTCGTGCGCGGCGGCGGATCGCTGGAAGATCTGTGGGCGTTCAACGAAGAACACGTCGCACGCGCGATCCGCGCCTGCACGGTGCCGGTGATCACCGGCATCGGCCACGAGACCGACACCACTCTTGCGGATTTCGCCGCGGACTTGCGCGCACCCACGCCCACTGCGGCGGCCGAGTTGCTCAGCCCGGACCAGACCGCGTTCGCGCAGCGCATCGATGCGCTCGCCGCTGCGGCGGCGAGTGCGCTGGAGCGCGCCTTGCGGTCCAGTCGCGAACGCCTCGCGCAGGGCGAGGCCCGGCTGGCGCGCCTGCATCCGCGACGCGCGCTGGACCTGCGTGCGCAGCGCCTGGACGAGCTCGATCAGCGGCTGCGCGATGCGATGCTGCGCGGGCTGCGTGGGCGACGCGAGCGGGTCGACGCACAGAACGCGCAAGTCGCGGCGCGCAGTCCGGCGGCGCGCGTGCGCGCCGAGCGAGCCCGCCTGGTCCAGCAGCTTCGAGGTTTGCGCGCTGCCTGTGACGCGCAACTGCGCCTGCGCAGCGCGAATCTCGACCAGGCTGCGGCCCTGCTCGCCAGCCTCAGCCCGCAGGCGGTGCTGGACCGCGGCTACGCCATTGCGCGCAACGCGGACGGCGTGTTGCGCCATCCCGAACAGTTGGGCGTGCAGCAGGATTTCGAGCTGCTGCTCGCGCGCGGCTCGATGCGCGCGCGCAAGCTCGGCTGAAGTCCGGTCAGGACCGTCAGGGCGCGGCTTCTTCGGCCTCTTCAGCCGGACGCGTCACGGTGACGATGATCGTCGCGGGCTCGTCATCGTCGGTCGTCGTGGTGTTCGCACCCCAGGTCGCGGTGATCGTGGCCTGACAGGACGCCAGACCCTCGCACTCCTCGACCGTGTCGAGATCCGGAACCGTGGCCACGAAGCCGGCAATCGGCGAAATGCCGGCCACGACGTTGGCCAGACGCGGATTGGACGAAACCCAGGCGACGTTCTTGTTGAGGTTCTGCACATGCCCGCCCTCGAACGTGCCGGTGACGTCGAGCTGCAAGGTCGAGCCGGCGGGGACCGAGGGCGTCATCGCATTCGGCTGCGGGTCCAGACGCTCGCACAGCGGGTCGTCCGCCTCACAGGAATCGCTGGCGAGAATGGCCAGCGTGAGCAAGGGCGCGTCGACCACGGTCACGGTCAGCACATTGCTCGGACGTCCCGGCACTTCCGGCTGCGGGTCTTCGCCGGTGGTGGCGGCACGGAAACCGTAATCCGCGCAGATCAGCGTGGTCTCGTCGTCACTGTCCTCGTCGACCACGCCGATCATGAGATTGAGACCGGAGAGGAAGCCGCCGAAGACCACCGGGGCCGGCGCGTTGGGCGCTTCGGTGGTGCCGGGGTCTTCATCGCGCAGCTCGCACACGCCATCGCCATCGATGTCGTAGCGGTAGAACAACAGCGACTGGTTGCCGAGATTCTGGAACTCGCCCTCGTCGTCCATCGAGCCGTCGGGTCCGCCACCCTCGGCGCCGGTAAAGTCGCCGAAACGCGCCGTGAGCGTGAGGAACTGGGCGGTACCTTCGGCGAGTTGTCCGTTCTCGAAACCCTCCTCGAAGCCCAGCTCCAGATCGCCAACCGGGTCGGCAACGATGGCCGTGGCCTGGATCGGATCACAGGGCACGCCGGTGTCGGCGGTGAAGGTCAGCGGTCCGCCGACCGCCACTGCGGTGATCGAGGCGCCCTGAGCAGAGGAGCTGAGAATGGCGACGGGATCGGTGACTTCCGCATCGTCGACGAAAGCCAGCTGCGCGAAAGCGGTGATGTCGGTATCCACGCCGTCGAGCCGGGCGCGCACCGATACATTGCTGAAGGTGTTGGGAACGACGCGCAAAATCGACGGCTCGATGCGCACCTCGCTGGCCGCGCTCACCGTGATGTCGACTTCGGTGCGCAGCCCGAGGTACTCGGCGACCACGGTGGTCGGGATCGGATCGCCGTTGCCGTCCAGCGCGCTCGCGGCCTGGGGCAGCAGCACGCCGCCCACCAGGAACACATCGCCCGAATCGTCGCCCACCGGATCGCCGGCGTTGGTCACCTGGATGACGTCGGGGTTCGCGCTGGTCCAACGCGCACGATTGGAGAAGTTGCCGATATCGCCCTGGGAGAATTCGCCCACCAGGGTCAGGCCCGAACGCACGCAGGTGAAGGCCTGGACCTCCGTGAGCGCCACGTCCGGCTGCGTGGTGTTCTGGATGATGCGGATCGACTCGATCTTGCTGCCGTCGCCGATGCTGCTGCATCCGGTGACGAAGACAGCAGAGGCGAACACGGCGAGGATTCGATTCATCGACATCGGGCTTTCTCGGGCGGCAGACGGTGTAGGACCGTCGCGACCGCTAGGTGGTTTCAGTGGATTTGGCGGCCGTGCTGCGAATGCTCAGCTCGCGCAGGCTTTTCGCATCGACGGTGCCGGGAGCATTGGTCAGCGGATCGTGCGCGGTCTGGGTCTTGGGGAAGGCGATCACTTCACGAATCGAAGCGCCACCCGCCATGAGCATGATCAGGCGATCGATGCCGATGGCCAGTCCACCATGCGGCGGCGCGCCGTAGGACAGGGCTTCCAGCAGAAATCCGAACTTCTCCTGCTGTTCTTCCGGTCCGATACCCAGTAGGTCGAACACCGCCTGCTGCACGTCGGTGCGATGAATACGCACGCTGCCACCGCCGAGTTCGACACCGTTGAGCACGATGTCATAGCCCTGCGAGACGATGCTGCCGGGGTTGGTGCGGATGCTGGCGGCGTCGAACTGCTTGGGCGCGGTGAACGGATGGTGCGGCGACACCCAGCGGCCACCTTCGCGGTCGTCCCACTCGAACATCGGCCAGTCCACCACCCACAGCGCCTTCCAGCCCTCCGAGGTCAGGCCAACATCGCGGCCCACTTTCAGGCGCAGCGCGCCGAGCGCGTCCGAGACCACGCCGGACTTGTCGGCGCCGAAGAAAATCAAATCGCCGTCGTTGGCACTGGTGCGCTCAAGAATTCCGGCCAGCGCGGCATCGGAAAGATTCTTGACGATAGGCGACTGCAGACCGTCGCGACCCTTGGCTTTTTCGTTGACCTTGATCCAGGCCAGACCCTTGGCGCCGTACACGGCGACAAAGCCGGTGTACGCGTCGATCTGCCCGCGCGAGAGTTTCTCCGCACCGCCCGGCACACGCAGCGCGGTGACGCGGCACTTGGGGTCCTTGGCCGGGTTGGCAAACACCTTGAAATCGGACTCCGCGACCAGGTCCTTGAGGTCGACCAGCTCCAGCGGAGTGCGCAGGTCGGGCGTGTCCGAACCAAAGC
>JBQTJH010000270.1:0-2506 GCA_052387335.1 Panacagrimonas sp.
ACGTGCGTGAAGTCGATGCCTTGATCTACGGCACCGTCCTTCCAACGCTGCTGCAGTGACTGACCACCAAGGCCAATGAACTCCATCGGTGCTAGAAACTGTGTGGACGCAAAGCCGGTGCCGTAGATCAAGGCATCGACTTCACGCACGTGACCGTCGGCACTGCGTACACCGTTCTCAGTCACTTCGAGTACGGAATCAGTGACCACCTCGACATTCGGTCTGGCCAGCGCCGGCAGCCATTCATTGGACAACAGGATGCGCTTGCAGCCCACCGGTGAATCCGGTGTGAGCTTTGCGCGCAATGGCTCGTCCTTGATCTGTGAACGCATCAGCAGACGCGCGGCGACGCGCAGCACGGCACGCGACAGCACGCCGAGCCTGGAATGGTTCTGCAAGGCCGAGGCGAGAAATTCGTACCACCAGTAGATACGCCAGCGATCCAAGGTGTGCAGGAAAGGCAGGTGGGTCAGCAGCCAGCGTTCGATCAGGCTGTAGCTGCCATCGAACTTGGGCAGGGTCCAACTGGTGGAGCGCTGATACACGTACAGCTGCTTGACCTGCGCGGCGATGGCCGGCACGAACTGCACTGCGCTGGGCCCAGTGCCGATGACCGCGACCGTCTTGTCGCGCAGATCGTAGCTGTGATCCCAGTGGGCCGAATGAAACTGGCGGCCACGAAATTTATCGAGTCCTTGCACCTCCGGCATCTTGGGGCGATTGAGCTGGCCCACTGCGGAGATCACCACCTTCGCGTGATGCGTGCTGCCATCGGCGAAATGCAAGGTCCACAAGCCGCTGGCTTGATTGAATTCGGAGCGCAGCACCTCACGGCCAAAGCGGATGTGCGGGCGCAGCGCGTACTTGTCGGCCACATGCGCAAGATAGGCGTGAATCTCGCGTTGCGGACCGTAGCGACGCGACCAGGGGTAGTGCGGTTCGAAGGCGAACGAATACAGATGCGAGGCGACGTCACAAGCGGCGCCGGGGTAGTGGTTGTCACGCCATACGCCACCCAGATCCTGCGCCTTCTCGAACAGCGTGAACGAGTGGATTCCCGCGCGCTTGAGGTAATACGCCATTCCCAGGCCGCCGAAGCCGGCGCCGATGATGGCAATGCTCGGGGAGGCGCCGGGGACAGCGCGGTCGTCGTGAGTACCCATCTATTCCTGATCAAGCTGGTTCGAAACACAAGGCGCGACCTTAGCGCAGGCGTCGAGCAATCGGGCTTACGCTTGCGGGTAGAAATGACTCAGTCGATCAACAGGTCCGGTGGCGGCGTCCATCCACCGAACGCCTGCTCAAGCTGCAGCGCCACGGCAATCGTGCGTGCGTCTTGCCCGGGTGCGCCCACCACCTGCACGCCCAGCGGCAGTCCGTCGGCATTGAGCCCCAGCGGCACCTGGGTCGAGGGAAAGCCCAGCACATTGAAAATGCCGCAGTAGGCAAAGTCGAAGGGCCGCAGCAGCGGCCGGTTGTGCCGCGGAGCCACGCGTGTGTATGGCGGGTATAGCAGCACACCGTTGTCGCCCAGGGTGTCGATCAGTTCTTCGCGCAATTCAGCACCCAACTTCACGAAGCGCTGGGTGGGTAGGGGCAGGGCGTCCAGTGCAGCCAGTGCCAGCGCCGGCAAGGTGTGCGGCGTCAGACCCAGCGGCCATTTCGCCAGCTCGCGCAGGACACTGATGCGCCGGCCCTGACCCAGCTGTCGGGCAAAGGCTTCGGGCTTGGCCTCGTGCATCAGCGCCGACCAGATCTCGAAGGCGTGACGCAAGCGCGGTAGCTCAAGCCAAGTCAGGCCTTGGGTCTGCGCACCGAGAACTTCGGCTGCCCGACGCTGCGCCGACATCATGTCGGGCGCCACCGCGCGGCGACCGTCGTCGCGGATCGCGAACGCACGCAGCTGCTCCAGATTGATCTTGGACGGGCTACCGTTCAGGGCCTTGGGGCGGCACAGCGGATCGACGCCGTCGGGTCCCGCCAGAATTTTCAGCAGTGGCCATAAATCTTCCGCGCGCCGCGCGATAGGCCCGGTCACGCAGTGATGGTTCATCAGCCCTTCCGGCAGCGGAAACTGGCCGGTATTGGGCACGATGCCCGGCGTCGGTTTGTGGCCGAACACGCCGTTGAAGAAGGCGGGAAAGCGGATCGACCCACCGACGTCTGCGCCCAGGCCGAATGGCGAGGCACCGGCGCCGATCAGACTGCCCTCGCCACCGCTGGACCCTCCGGCGATGCGGCGCGCGTCGTAAGGATTGCGCGTGCGCCCGTAGACGCGGTTGTTGGTCTCCATCCACATGCACAGCTCGGGCGTGTTGGTGAAGCCCAGCACGATCGCGCCCGCGGCCCGCAGCCGCGCCACGGTCGGCGCATCGGCCTGCGCGATCGCATGGCGTCGCGCGATCATGCCGGAGACCTGCGGAAAGCCGGTGAAGGCGAAGTTCTCCTTGATCGAACAGGGCACGCCCAGCAGCGGCGGCAGCGCTTCGCGCGGCTCGTCGCCGCG
>JBQTJH010000271.1:0-14702 GCA_052387335.1 Panacagrimonas sp.
CTACTGCACGCTGTACGGCGACATGGTGGGCGGCCTCGCTGTGATCAGCGACGTTCCGGAGACGATGGTCTACCGGCTCGCGAGGTGGGTGAACCGACATGGGGCGCGCATTCCCGTCGAGAGCATCGAGAAGCCACCCTCGGCCGAGCTCAGACCGGATCAGAAGGACTCGGATTCGCTACCGCCTTACGAAATACTCGATCCCATTCTTGAAGCTTATGTCGAGGACAGCCGCTCGATCTCCGAGATCGTCGCGATGGGCTTTGAAGAAGCCACCGTGCGTCGCGTCTCCGGCTTGGTGCGTCGATCCGAGTACAAGCGTCGCCAAGCGCCGCCCGGACCCAAGGTGACGCGCTGTGCCTTCGGTCGCGAGCGGCGCTATCCGATCACCGCGGTCTACGGCGACACCTGAGTTTGCATCTCAGGCCTGCGGCACCTTCTTCCAGTCAGCCAGAAATTTTTCCAGTCCGCTGTCGGTGAGCGGATGTTTGAACAGCATCTGGAACACGTTGTACGGAAGCGTGCCAACGTGCGCGCCGGCCTTGGCGGATTCCAGCACGTGGATCGGATGGCGCAAACTGGCTGCGAGCACCTGGGTCTTGAAATCGTAATTGCGATAGATCTGCAGAATCTCGCGGATCAGCAGCATGCCGTCGTGGCCGATATCGTCGAGCCGCCCCACGAACGGCGAGATGTAGGTGGCGCCGGCCTTAGCCGCCAGCAGCGCCTGCAAGGGCGAAAAACACAGCGTCACATTCACCTTGTGCCCCGCATCTGTCAGCGCCTTGGTCGCCTTTAGACCTTCAGGCGTGAGCGGGCACTTGACCACAATGTTCTGATGAATCGCTGCGAAGCTCTTGCCCTCTTCGATCATGCCGGCAGCATCCAGGCTGATCGTCTCGACGCTGATCGGCCCATCGACGATCTGCACGATGTCATCCACCACCTCGCGCAGCTTGCGTCCGGTCTTGGCAATGAGCGAGGGATTGGTGGTGACGCCATCGACCAGGCCGGAGGCAGCTGCCTGGCGCAGTTCACTCACGTCAGCGGTGTCGAGGAAGAATTTCATGATCAGATCATCGAGAGGACAAGGACGGGAGGCCGGTGATCAGCCCGTCACGGAGGGATCGGTTTGCATGAGCACGGGGTCGTCGACCACGAGCGCACTGTGCAGCGTGCTCGAGTCCCAAGCCGCTTCGAAGCTACTCGGGGCTGGCTCTGCGATATCGACAACCGTGATGTTGATGGCCTGGGTATCGGTCAGAGCGCCGTCACTGGCCACGATCATCACGGCGTAGACGTTGTTCATGTCATCGTCCAGCGGCATCTCGAAGTCGGGCGCGGCGACGAAGCTGAGGGCACCGGTCGCCTCATCGATCACAAAGAGTTCGGAGTCCGCTGATTCGAGCAAGCTGTAGCTGATCGTATCTTCGACATCCGGGTCTGCAGCCATGGCCATCGTCACCGCGGTGGCGCCCTCCTGAACTTCGAGCGCGGCAGACTCACCTCCTCCGTTGCTGCTGATCACCGGCGCCTGGTTGGCTGGTTCTGCGATATCCGTCACCGTGATCGCAAGGCTCTGCGTATCAGCTGACTTTCCGTCACTGACAGCAACAACCAGGTTGTACACATTGTTCTGCCCCTGGTCCTGGGGTGCGTCAAACACGGGGGCGGCAAGGAAACGCAGCGCGCCGGTGCTGGCATCGATGGTGAATAGAGCCGAATCCACACCGCCGCTGATGCTGTAGACCAAGGTTGCGCCGGCATCCTGATCGGTGGCTGCCACCGTCGTCACCGCGGTGGCGCCCCCCACCACGCTGATGGCGGCGCTCGCGCCGCCTTGGTTGCTGGTGATCACCGGTGCTTCGTCAACATTGGTGACGCGAACGGTGAGCGTCTGCGAATCGCTCAGGCTGCCGTCGCTGGCCGTCACGATGACCACGTAGTCCTTGTCCGCGCCAACATCCAGCGGATTCTCGAAATCGGGAGCGTTCACAAAGCGTAAAGCGCCGGTACTGGCGTTGATGCTGAACAGACTGGCGTCCGCGCCGCCGCTGATGCTGTAGGTCACCGAACTGCCGGCGTCCACATCACTGGCGACCACTGTGGTCACCGTGGTGGCGTTCTCCGCAACACTGATCGTCGCCGTGGCGCCGCCGCCGTTGCTGCTGATGAATGGCGGCTCATTGCCCGGCTCGTCAACATTGCCGACCGTAACGGTTATGGTCTGCGTATCGCTCAGACGACCATCGCTGACCGTCACGACCAGTCGATAGGCATTGTTGGCATCCAGGTCCTGTGGAGCTTCGAAATTCGGCGCAGCGCGGAATGTGAGCGTCCCGGTATTGGCGTCAATCTGGAACAAGGCAACGTCGTCACCGCTGAGGCTGTAGCTCAAGCTGTCGGCATCCGCGTCGCTGGCGGTGACCTGGGTCACCGCGGTGCCGTTCTCCGCAACATTGATAGTAGCCGTGGCGCCGGAGCCGTTACTGGTGATGGCGGGGGCCGAATTGCTGCTCTGATCCTCATCCTCGTCGTCGTCATCGGTTGCAAGGGCAATGCCGCCGATCAGCGCTACGCCTCCCGCGCGAATCCAGAACCCTTCAGAAAACCAGCCCCCGCTGGATTGCGCGCCGGGGGCGGGTTTGGCATAGGCGCTAGGGCCACTGGCACCGTCCGGCGTTGCCGCCTCGGTCGCGGGCGAGGCACCCGGTGAGGCATCGCCACCACCGCTTTCGGCCGCAGCGACCTCGACATCCGCGTTGGGCAAGAAGATCGAGGCGGCCTCTTCCTCGGTCAGCCGCCGTTCGTCTTGCGACTCTTCACGGCCGGGTTTGCGGGTGTTCCCGACGCCGCTAGCGGCAACCCGTGCAGCGGGCAGCCCACCCGGACTCGCGGGTGTCGCTTCAACTGCGGCGCGCGCGCCGGCAACTTCCTGAACAGAAACCTTCAGGCTCATACCTTCTCCTGACAAATTGATGAGGTGACGCCAGTGGGTCACAGGCAAGAGCCTGAGCGCTGACTACCCGATTCGACCACGCGTCAGGTACGCCCAACACGGTCACGCGTGGACCACAACGGATATTAGGGCACGCTGCGCGCTCAGTTGGGAAATTGTGGCAACTGATCCCACACCCGCCGATCATGCGCCGGCACGATCACCAGGCCCGGCATCATCTGCTGCAGCCGATGCATCAGCACGATCTGCTGGCGCACCGCCTGTGCATCATGATCCACCAGCAGCCGCGCCATCAGCGGGCGCTCCGCGGGTAGATCGACTCCCTCCTTCTGCCACACCAGATCGCCGATCAGCGCATAGCGCTGGCCATCTTCGGTGTGTACAAAGGTGATGGACGAACCCGGTGTGTGCCCAGGCGCGGGCACGATCACGACGCTGCCGTCGCCAAACACGTCAAAACTGCTCTCAAAGCCCAGATAAGGACCGGAGTTGTAGTTGTATGGACCAATCGGCAGGAAGCCGAAGCTTTTGCCTAGCGCGGCGGCCGGGTGGTCGCTGCCGATGAACGCGGTTTCTTCGTGACTGGCCAGAATCTGCAGGCCCGACAGATCGGGCAGGCCGCTGACATGATCCCAGTGTGCGTGCGTGAGCACGATGCGCGCGATCTCCAGCTTGTCCATACCCGCCTTGGCCAGTTGTTCCAGCACGGTCTGGCCGCGCGTGTAACTCGTGGTGGCGCGCATCAGCCAGGGCATGTCCTGCACGTGCTGATCCACCTCGCTACCAAAACCCGTATCGAACAGCAGATTGCCCTCCGGATGGCGCACCAGTACGGCGCCGACCACAAACTCTCGCTTGGCGGTGAAACTGCCACCGCGGAACGCGAAGGCTTCCAGCGCTTCCATGTAGCCGGTCGGCAATACCGACAGGCGCACGCCCGCGACTTTGGGCGGCTGGATCAAGCTGATGGGCTGGTCCTCGATCACCGTCAAATTCGCGGATCGAAAACTCAGGCCCAGCAACACCAGCAGGCCGACGAGCAGCGCCAAGACGGCGTAGCCCAGTTTCTTCATTCCTGATTCCCCCCAGCCGCAGTTCGCGGTTTTTTATGTATGTGCTGAGTCGAAATGAGCTTGCGACCCGCGAGTCTTCTGGCGGCTGCATTGTTTCAAACTTCTCCATGCGCACCAAGCTGCAAGCGCATGTCCGCCGCGGACCAGGTATGCGTGACAGGCTCACAAGGCACAATCGGGGTTCCTGCAAGAGCCCTGGTTGGAGGCTACGTGATGTCTCGCTGCGCGCTGATGCTGTTGCTGTACTGCCTGAGTCTTGCCGGCGCACGCGCGGTGGAATGGCCATCCTCCGTGACGCGTTATCTGGAGACCTTGCACCAGATCGAACAGACCACCGAACCGGTTGCGCTCGAAACCCTGTTTACCTATGCCGGTGCGGTACAGGACGCGGTGATGCTGATTGAAAACGACAAGGCCTGGCTAGAGACCCTGGACGACTCCGAATTCCGCGCCCTGTCGCGCGCGCTGCGCGGCCTGCGCTTGTCGCGCGGCTATGACATTTACGCGCAACCCGATCCCGTGTTCTGGCTCGCCTTGGCACAGCAGCGCGGGCACGAGGCCGACCGTGCGTTCTTCGCGCTCTACCAGCGCAGCTGGGGCGAGGATCTGATTCCCAGCTACCTGCGGCAGACCGCAAGAATCAGCCCCTGCGTGCGCTTTGGCGAGAACGTGATTGCCGATCTATACGCCGGGTGGACCGCGTTCCGGCTCGCGCATCCGCAGGCCTATGTCGACTATGCGAATCAGACCGTGCTCGATCTGGAAGAGGTGGTGGTACTCGGGACCTGTGCCTGCGGCGATCAGGCCAGCGTCGAGCGCGAACTGAATGGCTTTTCGCAGCAATTTCCTTTGAGTCCGGTCAAGGGCAGCATCTTGCAGCGCTTGCAGCAACTGAAGGACGATCCAGACCGTTTACCCGTCAACTGTCGCTGAGCATTTTTCCCCATCACGAGGATTCAAACCATGAACGAGAAACTGCTGAGCCTGCAGAAAATTGTTGAAAAAGCCGTGGAAGACGGCGCCACCACGGTCGAGCAGGTGCACCGATCCATCGCCAGCATGCCCTTCGACGTGCTGGAGAAAATCGATGCGCTGCAGCAGCCGGTGAGCAAGGCGCGCGAACTGCACGACGAAACCGTCGGCAATATCTACGAGACCATCCGCCTGCTCAATGATCGCGCGGGAGAGATAGCGCGTGGCCTGCTGGGCGCGGATCGAAAATCCTAATTTTCTGAATCTGTTTAGAAACCGTAGCGAGCGACGGCAGTTCAGGCACGCCCGGAGCGCAGGACGCGGAGTGTATGTTCGGAATACATGGGCATTCCGAGCACCAGACGGGCCCGAAATGCCGAGCGCAGCAGGTTTATAAACAGATTCAGCGCGGCAGGTCTGAAGCTCCCATTAGGAACTCGTCCACTGCACGCGCGGCCTGGCGCCCTTCGCGAATCGCCCACACCACCAGCGACTGACCACGGCGCATATCGCCAGCGGCAAAGACCTTGTCGACATTGGTCTTGTAGCTGCCTTCGCCGTCGGTGAGGGCCTTGGCATTGCCGCGCGCGTCCTTCTCAACGCCGAAGGCCTCCAGCACCTGCGCGGCGGGTGAAACAAAACCCATCGCCAGCAACACCAGATCCGCCTTCATCTCGAATTCGGAATTCGGCACCTCGGTCATCTTGCCGTCCTTCCACTCCAGACGCGCGGCGACGAGCTTCTCGACCTTGCCGTTCTTGCCTTCGAAACGCTTGGTCGCCACCGACCAGTCGCGGTCGCAACCTTCTTCGTGCGAGGACGAGGTGCGCAGCTTGATCGGCCAGTAGGGCCAAACGAGCGGCTTGTTCTCCTGCTCCGGCGGCTGCGGCAGCAGTTCGAACTGCGCGATGCTCGCGGCCCCGTGACGACGGCTGGTGCCAACGCAGTCAGAGCCGGTATCGCCACCGCCGATCACCACCACGTGCTTGCCGTCGGCACGCAGTTGATCCTTCACCTTGTCGCCAGCGTCGACCTTGTTCTGCTGCGGCAGGAACTCCATGGCGTAGTGAATGCCCTTGAGTTCGCGTCCCGGCACCGGCAGGTCACGGCCCTGCTCGGAGCCACCGGTCAGCAGCACCGCGTCGAAATCTTTCTTGAGCTGGTCAGCAGGAATCGTGTCCTTGGCCCAATTCGTGATGTCCTTCAGCGGCTCCTTGCCGACGTAGACGCGGGTCTTGAATTGGATGCCTTCGGCCTTCAACTGTTCAATGCGTCGCTCCACCACGCCCTTGTCCAGCTTGAAGCCGGGGATGCCGTAACGCAGCAGACCGCCGACACGATCATTCTTCTCGAACACCGTGACCTCGTGACCGACGCGCGCGAGCTGTTGCGCCGCCGCCAGGCCCGCGGGCCCGGAGCCGACCACCGCAATCTTCTTGCCGGTCTTGAGCGCAGCCGGCTGTGGCTTGATCCAGCCGTTCTCGAAGCCCTTCTCGACGATGAACAACTCGATCGACTTGATGCCGACCGGATCGTTGTTGACGTTGAGCGTGCACGCGGCCTCGCAAGGTGCCGGGCACACGCGGCCGGTGAACTCCGGAAAATTATTCGTGGAGTGCAGGGTGTCCAGCGCGGTCTGGTAGTCCTGCGTGTACACCAAATCATTCCAGTCCGGAATGATGTTGTTCACCGGACAGCCGGTCATGCAGAACGGCGTACCGCAATTCATGCAGCGCGCGGACTGCGTCTTGGCCTTGTCGTTCTCCAGCACGAGAACGAACTCCTTGTAGTTCTTCACGCGCTGCGGCACCGGCAGATACGACTCCTTCTGCCGATCAAATTCCATGAAACCGGTGACCTTGCCCATCGTTCGCCTCGTTGTCGTTTCTGTCCAAACCGCGGCTCGAATCTAAGAGGCCCTCACCCCAACCCCTCTCCCGGAGGGACGGGGCTAAGGGTTCCTTCTCCCGCCGGGAGAAGGTGGCGCGAAGCGCCGGATGAGGGCTCTCTCAGAGCCTCACTGCCGTGTAAATCAAGCTGTCACTGCATCCTTCTTCGCCGTGCTCACCTGCGGCGCATGCATCTCGCCCAGCGCGCGCTTGTACTCGTGCGGGAACACCTTGACGAACTGCGCGCGCGCCTCGGCCCAGTCATCCAGCAGATTGCGTGCACGCGTGCTGCCGGTGAGCTTGAAGTGGCGCTCGATCAGGTTCTTGAGAATCACCTCATCGGTCTGCGCCGCGCCGCCACGCTCGACCCGATGCCAGATCGCCTTGTCCATCTTGGCTTCCTGGTCCGCGCTGAGCGGCACCGACTCCAGAGACACCATGGCCAAGTTGCACTTCGACGCGAAGCTGCCGTCGGGGTCATACACGTACGCGATACCGCCGGACATGCCGGCGGCAAAATTGCGCCCGGTATCACCGAGCACCACCACGGTGCCTCCGGTCATGTACTCGCAACCGTGATCGCCAGTGCCTTCCACCACCGCGGTCGCGCCGGAATTGCGCACCGCGAAACGCTCACCGGCGACGCCGTTGAAGAACGCCTCGCCCGCAATGGCACCGTACAACACCGTGTTGCCGACGATGATGTTGTCCACCGCACGTCCACGGAACTCGGTGTTGGTGCGCACGATGACGCGACCACCGGACAGTCCCTTGCCGACATAGTCGTTACCTTCGCCGACCAGATCCAGAGTGATGCCGTGCGCGAGGAACGCACCGACAGACTGTCCGGCCGTGCCTTGCAACTGGATGTGGATGGTGTCGTCCGGCAGGCCTTCGTGCCCATAGCGTCGCGCCACTTCGGCCGAGAGCATGGTGCCGACGGTGCGGTTGATGTTCTTCACCGGCGAGATGAAGGACACCTTCTCGGCCTTTTCCAGCGCGGGCTTGGCCTGCGCGATCAGCTTGTTGTCCAGCGCGCGATCAAGGCCATGATCCTGCGTCAGCACCTGGTAGCGCGGCTCGTCCGTTGGCGGCTGGTAGAACAGGCGGCTGAAATCCAGGCCCCGTGCCTTCCAGTGCGCAATCGCCTTGCTCTGGTCGAGCAGATCACTACGGCCGATCAGGTCATCAAACTTGGCGATGCCGAGCTGTGCCATCAGCTGGCGCGCTTCCTCGGCCACGAAGAAGAAGTAATTGACCACGTACTCGGGCTTGCCCGCGAACTTCTTGCGCAGCACCGGATCCTGGGTCGCCACGCCAACCGAACAGGTGTTGAGATGGCACTTGCGCAGCATGATGCAGCCCTCGACCACCAGCGGCGCGGTGGCAAAGCCCATCTCGTCAGCGCCCAGCAGCGCGGCGATCACCACGTCGCGACCGGTCTTCATCTGGCCGTCGGCCTGCACCTTGATGCGCGAACGCAGGCCGTTGAGCACCAGGGTCTGCTGCGTTTCGGACAGGCCCAGTTCCCAGGGCGCGCCGGCGTGCTTGACCGATGACAGCGGTGAGGCCCCGGTACCGCCGTCATGCCCGGCAATCACCACATGATCGGCCTTGGCCTTGGTCACGCCCGCGGCCACCGTGCCCACACCGACTTCCGCCACCAGCTTGACGCTGATGTCGGCCTTCGGATTGGCGTTCTTGAGATCGTGGATCAGCTGTGCCAGATCCTCGATGGACTAGATGTCGTGATGTGGCGGCGGCGAGATCAGACCCACACCCGGCACCGAGAAGCGCAGGCGCGCGATGTACTCGCTGACCTTCTTGCCGGGCAACTGGCCGCCTTCGCCAGGCTTGGCGCCCTGCGCCATCTTGATCTGGATCTGGTCGGCAGAACCCAGGTACTCGGTGGTCACGCCGAAACGTCCGGCCGCCACCTGCTTGATCCTGGAGCGCAGCGAATCGCCGGCCTGCAGCGGGATGTTCGCCTCGACCTGATCGGCACCGATGACTGAGGCCATGGTGTCGCCGTTCTTGATGACGATGCCCTGCTTCTCCAGGCGGTAACGCGCCGGATCTTCGCCGCCCTCACCAGTGTTGGACTTGCCGCCCAGACGGTTCATGGCCACAGCCAAGGTGGCGTGGGCTTCGGTGCTGATCGAGCCGAGCGACATCGCGCCGGTGGCAAAGCGCTTGACGACGTCCTTGGCCGGTTCGACCTGGTCGATGGAGATCGCCTTGGCAGGATCGAGCCTGAACTCGAACAGGCCGCGCAAGGTCATGTGACGCTTGCTCTGGTCGTTGATGATCTGCGCGTATTCCTTGTACGTGGAGTAGCTGTTGGCCTTGGTCGAATGCTGCAGCTTGGCAATCGCGTCCGGCGTCCACATGTGCTCTTCGCCGCGCACACGGAACGCATACTCGCCGCCCGCGTCCAGCGAGCGTGCCAGCACCGGGTCGTTGCCGAAGGCGAGCTTGTGCAGGCGGATGGCTTCCTCGGCGATCTCGAACACGCCGATGCCTTCGATGTTTGAAGGCGTGCCAGTGAAATACTTGTCGACGCACGCGCGATTCAGGCCAATGGCCTCGAAGATCTGCGCGCCGCAGTAGGACATGTAGGTGCTGATGCCCATCTTGGACATCACCTTCATCAGGCCCTTGTTGATCGCCTTCTTGAAGTTATAGATCGCTTTTTCAGGGCTCAAATCGCCGGTCAGGCCCTTGGCCATATCGGCCAGCGTATCCATTGCCAGATACGGATGGATCGCCTCCGCGCCGTAGCCGCCGAGCAGGGCGAAGTGATGCACCTCGCGCGCCGAACCGGTTTCCACCACCAGGCCGGTCGAAGTGCGCAGGCCCTTCTGCACCAAGTGCAGATGAATCGCGCTGGTGGCGAGCAGCGCCGGAATCGCCACATGGTCCCCGTCCATCTTGCGATCGGACAGGATCAGGATGTTGTGCCCGGACTTGAGCGCGTCCACCGCCTTGGCGCACAGCGAGGCCAGGCGCGCTTCGATACCTTCCTTGCCCCAGGCCGCCGGGTAGCAGATGTTCAATTCGTAGGACTTGAACTTGCCGCGTGTGTGCGAGCTGATGTCGCGCAGCTTGGCGATGTCGGAGGCGTCGAGCACCGGCTGCGAAACTTCCAGGCGCATCTGCGGATTGAGATTCGCGGTGTCGAGCAGATTGGGCTTCGGACCGATGAAGCTCACCAGCGACATCACCATGGCCTCGCGGATCGGGTCGATCGGCGGGTTGGTGACCTGCGCGAACAGCTGCTTGAAATAGCTGTACAGCAGCTTGTTCTTGTTTGACATCACCGCCAGCGGGGAATCATTGCCCATGGAGCCGGTGGCTTCCTCACCGTCGACCGCCATCGGCGACATCAGGATGCGGATGTCTTCCTGCGTGTAGCCGAAAGCCTGCTGGCGATCCAGCAGAGACGCCGTGGGCGCTTCGACCGCAGCCTGCGCATCGGCGCGCGGCTTGAGTTCGTCCAGCTTGATGCGCACGCGATTGATCCACGCCTTGTACGGCTCGGCACTGGCGTAGGTGTCCTTGAGTTCCTCGTCCTCGATGATGCGCCCTTCTTCAAGGTCGATCAGGAACATGCGGCCCGGCTGCAGACGACACTTCTTGGTGATGCGCGCGTCGGGGATGGGCAGCACGCCGGATTCCGAAGCCATCACCACCAGGTCATCATCTGTGACGATGAAGCGCGCGGGACGCAGGCCATTGCGGTCCAGGGTGCCGCCGATGTAGCGGCCGTCGGTGAACGCCAGCGCCGCCGGCCCATCCCAGGGCTCCATCATCGCGGCGTGATACTCGTAGAACGCGCGACGGTTGTCGTCCATCAGGCTGTGGTTTTCCCAGGCCTCCGGCACCATCATCATCATGGCCTGGGCAATGGGATAACCCGCCATCACCAGCAGCTCCAGCGCGTTGTCGAAGCAGGCTGTGTCGGACTGGCCTTCGTAAATCAGCGGAAAGAGTTTCTGCAGATCGTCGCCCAGCTCGGCCGACTTCATCACGCCTTCGCGCGCGCGCATCCAGTTGAAATTGCCCTTGACCGTGTTGATCTCGCCGTTGTGCGCGATCAATCGATAGGGGTGGGCCAGCGGCCATTCCGGGAAGGTGTTGGTGCTGAAGCGCTGATGCACCAGCGCGAGCGCCGAGACGCAGCGCGCATCCTGCAGATCGATGTAGTACACGCCGACCTGTCCGGCCAGCAGCAGACCCTTGTAGACCACCGTGCGCGCCGACATCGACGGCACGAAGAATTCCTTGCCGTGAATCAGGTTCAGGCCCTGGATCGCGTGGCCCGAAGCCTTGCGGATCACGTACAGCTTCCGCTCCAGCGCGTCGGTCACCAGGATGTCCGGGCCGCGACCGATGAAGATCTGGCGGATCACCGGCTCCTTGGCGCGCACCGTCGGCGACATCGGCATGTTCAGATCCACCGGCACGTCGCGCCAGCCCAGCACGATCTGGCCCTCTTCACGCACCGCGCGTTCGATCTCCTGCTCACAGGCGATGCGCGAGGCGTTCTCCTTGGGCAGGAAGATCATGCCGACGCCGTACTCACCCAGCGGCGGCAGCTCCACACCCTGCTTGGCCATGTCCTCGCGATACAGCGCGTCAGGAATCTGGATCAGGATGCCGGCGCCGTCGCCCATGAGCTTGTCCGCGCCCACCGCGCCGCGGTGCTCCAGGTTCTCCAGGATCTTCAGACCCTGCTCGACGATGGAGTGGCTCTTGCTGCCCTTGATATGCGCAATGAAGCCGATGCCGCAGGCGTCCTTTTCATTGGCAGAGCTGTAAAGACCGTGCTGCTGGGCGTTCTGGATGTTGGGTGACATGACACACCGCACTCGTGTGCAAACCGGAACCTGGGAGCTTAGGCGAGCGCAATATCAATGCCAAGCAGATTAATTGGGGTCAGGTACGAATTAATCCGCTTGATTGAGGTGACGCAGAGTAATTAGGGACAGATTAAGAGAAGCTCTCTTAGGAAGGCTTTCGCATGGGGGGCCGACCCGCTTGTGATCGGCGCAGGCGCCGGCTCACCCGAGCCTGGACCTCGTGCACGAAGTCGTCGTCCCCCAGCGCCCAGTTGTTCAGGGCCGAATCGGTGAGGCTGGCCTGCTCCCGGACCGCGATACCCTGATTGACCAGATCGACATACCGCGCCTCGCGCTCGAACGGGGTGTTGCCCAGCCCCCAGATCAATGCGTGGGGCGTGATGCGCCGGTCCGGCGCGATGCCGGCGTAGTGGCGGTAGCTGCTCCAGGGGTGGTCGGCCGGTCGCAGCACCATGCCGGCGCGGACCGGGTTGAGGTCGATATACACCATGCAGGCCAGCAGATAGCGCTCGGTCTGGATCACGGTGGCGCGGTAGCGCCCTTCCCACAGCGTGCCGGTACGCGCGTGGCGGCGGTTGAAATACTGCGCGTAACGCCGGCCCAGGGCCTGCATCATGCGTGGCAACCCGCTGGCTTCCTCGGGGGTGGCCAGCAGATGCAGGTGATTGCTCATCAGCACATAGCTGTGCACCGCGACTTTTTCGGTCTGCGCGTACTGCTGCATCAGACTCAGGAACATCTCGAAATCGGCCGGCTCGCGAAACACGACCTGTCGGTCGTTGCCGCGATGAATGACGTGATGCGGATAGCCGGGAACGCAGAGGCGGGGTAACCGGGCCATGCCGTTCTGACTACCCTAACGAAGCCGTCTGGGATCAAACAGCCGCTCGTGCTCGTCGAGCGCATAGCGGTCGGTCATGCCGGCGATGTAGTCGGCCACCACTCGGGCGCGTCCGGATGTCCCGCGCGCCTGCTCCATCGTCTGTGCCTCGGCGTAGAACTCCGGCGGCATCAGGCGCGGATCGTCGAATAGCGCGTCGTACAAATCGGTCACGACGCGGCGCGCCTTGGCCATGACGCGGTACACCTGATGGTGCATGTAGAGGTTGTCTCGCAGAAACCGCTTGAGCTGCAGATTGTCCTGGTGCGTGGCATCACTGAACGCGATCAGGGGCTGGGCCTGTGCACGAACGTCCTCGATGTCCTGCACGCCTGCAGCCTCGATTCGCTCACGACTGTTGTGCACCAGATCCAGGACCAGCGCGTTGATGATCCTGCGGATGGTCTCGTGACGTTCCTGCTTGGGATTCATGTCCGCATGTGCGCGCCGCGCCTGATCGTGATGTCGCGCAAACAAGGGCACTTCACGCAACTGATCCAGACTCAGCAGGCGCGCACGCAGACCGTCGTCGATATCGTGATTGTTGTAGGCGATCTCATCGGCCAGATTGGCCAGCTGCGACTCCAAACCCGGCTGCGTGCGCGCGATGAATCGCTGCCCGACATCGCCGAGCGTGCGTGCGTTCTTGAGCGAGCAATGCTTGAGAATGCCTTCGCGCGTTTCGAAACAGAGATTGAGTCCGCGAAACGCCGCGTACTTGTCCTCCAGCTCGTCGACCACGCGCAGTGACTGCAGATTGTGCTCGAACCCGCCGTGCGCCTTCATGCACGCGTCCAGGGCGTCCTGTCCAGCGTGGCCAAACGGCGTGTGTCCCAGATCGTGCGACAGGGAAATGGTCTCGCACAGGTCTTCATTCAGGCACAGCGTGCGCGCAACACTACGGGCGATTTGTGCGACTTCCAGCGAATGCGTCAGCCGTGTGCGAAACAGATCGCCTTCGTGATTGACGAAAACCTGGGTCTTGTATTCCAGCCGCCGGAACGCGGCGCTGTGAATGATGCGGTCACGGTCACGCTGGAATTCCGTGCGCAGCTCCGGCGCTGGCTCCGCGTATCGCCGTCCGCGGCTGCGTGCCGGATCGGCAGCGCAGGAAGCTAGGGTCTGTGGATACAAGGACATGTATCGACAGACCCGGGCATCACACCGATACCGCGAACGCGTGTGAGGGCCCGGCGTCGCAGAATTTCTGCAAGGTGGCCTGCAACAGCGGTTCGTCAAAGTCTGCGGTCAGCACCGCTTCGCCGATGCTACGTAGCAACACCAAACGCAGCTTGCCGGCCTTCACTTTCTTGTCCAGGCCCATCAGCTCGCGAAAACCCTGCGGCGTCATGCCCGGCGGCGGCGTCGTGGGCAGCCCGGCACGGCCGATCAGACGCGTCGCACGTTCCAGCTCGGTGGCCTTGATCCAGCCCATGCGGTGCGACAGGTCGGCCGCCATGCACATGCCGGCCGCCACCGCCTCGCCGTGCAGCCATTCGCTGTATCCGGTGAAGGTCTCCACCGCGTGGCCGAAGGTGTGGCCCAGATTGAGCAGCGCGCGCGGGCCACCGGCCACACTTTCGCGCTCATCCAGCCCGACGATGCGCGCCTTGATCGCGCAGCAGCGTTCGATGGTTTCCGCGATGAACTGAGGCTCCAGGGCCAGGATGCGATCCAAGTTTTTTTCCAGCCAACCGAACAGGATGGGATCGGCCAGCAGCCCGTACTTGATCACCTCGGCCAGACCCGCGCGCAGCTCGCGCGGGGGTAGCGTTGCCAGAGTGTCGGTGTCGGCAATCACCGCGATGGGCTGATGAAACGCGCCGAGCAGGTTCTTGCCGCGCGGATGGTTCACCGCGGTCTTGCCACCGACCGAGGAATCCACCTGGGCAAGCAAGGTCGTCGGCAGTTGCACGAAGTCGATGCCGCGCTGATACACCGAGGCACAAAAACCGGCGAGATCACCGATCACACCGCCGCCCAGCGCGATCAGCGCCGCGTCGCGACCAAGCCGCGCCTGCAGCATCCAGTCCAGCACCTTGCCGGCCTGATCCCAGGTTTTCTGTG